>JAFAEB010000300.1 GCA_023424235.1 Bacillota bacterium | reverse complement strand
GTATGTTCCTTTTTTTGTTATATGATTTTGAAACATTAGTACTGGAAATTCTGCATCACCCACTACTTTATTCTCATATAAGCTGTAATCATGATTCATAATATCCTCCAATCAGTATAAGCAAATTTCTATAAATAAAATACTGTATTTGTATTTTATGAGCTAATAGTAAAAAATTAAAAAGTTAGATTCTAGTTAAAATATAGCAAGATAATATGTATAAACGACAATATAAGAGTTGAGGGTGTACATAATAATATACTATACTATAGACATGATTTTAAGTTATTCTGTATGAAATAGCAAGAAATTGTTTTATATTTTAATCACTTTAAACGATTATATTATATATTAAAGTGCTACATATATTTTGCTATTGCAAGAATTTAACTTAAAGGTAATTATAGTATTTTAGCAATGTAAAGAGAAATAAATATTAAACAGTATTAAAGGAGAGGTATGTATGTTAAAAGCAGGTATAGTAGGTTGTGGTGGAATTGCGAATGGGAAACATATGCCAGCAATTAAAAGAGTTGGTGAAATAGCAATGGTTGCATTCTGTGACATTATAGAAGAGAAAGCTGTGAAAGCAAAAGAGGAATATGGTTCAGAGGATGCTAGAGTTTATACTGATTATATGGAATTACTAGAAAAAGAAGAATTAGATGTTATCTATGTTTTAACACCTAATCGTTCTCACTGTGAAATATCTGTTGCTGCACTAAAAGCTGGCAAGCATGTAATGTGTGAAAAACCAATGGCAAAAACTTATGAAGAAGCAAAACTTATGGTAGAAACAGCAAAAGAGGCAGGTAAACTTTTAACAATCGGATATCAAAGTCGTTACCGTGGTGATTCTATCTATCTTAAGAAAGCATGTGAAGAAGGAGAACTTGGTGAAATTTACTATGCGAAAGCACATGCAATACGTAGAAGAGCAGTTCCTACTTGGGGCGTATTCTTAAATGAATTTGAACAAGGCGGAGGACCTTTAATTGATATCGGTACACATGCACTGGATTTAACTTTATGGATGATGGATAACTATGAACCAGAATTAGTCGTAGGTTCTACCTTTAAGAAGCTTAGTGACCAAACTGAAACAGGTAATGCATGGGGAGATTGGAACCGTGATGAGTTTACAGTAGAAGATTCTGCTTTTGGATTTATTAAAATGAAAAATGGTGCAACCATTTACTTAGAAAGTAGCTGGGCTTTAAACTCTTTAGAAGTGGATGAAGCAAAAACAAGTCTTAGCGGTACTTTAGCTGGTGCAGACATGAAAGATGGTCTTAGAATTAATAAAGTAAAACATAATAGACAAATCGTTGAAAAAGTAGATTTAAATGGTGGCGGAGTTGCATTCTTTGATAGTGTTGGTGGAAGACCAGAAGACCTCGAACAAAAAGTTTTTGTAGATGCAATCAACAAGGGAACTGACTTAGTTGTAAAACCTGAACAAGCGATGGTTGTAACACAAATTTTAGAAGCAATCTATGAATCTGCAAAAACCAATAAACCAGTATATTTTAATTAAGTATAGATAAGACGAAAAAAGGTGCAGGGTAGTATGTGAATATCTCATTGATTTAACATAGGTATCTTACATAAGATACGATGGATTGTAATTTATGGGATGTTTCACTACTCTCGAGTACCTAATTATTTGTGTGTATCAGACCTATATGAATTGGAGGAAATAATGAAAAAGCAAATTGCATTACAATTATATTCTTTAAGAACGGAATTTGAAAAAGATTATAAAAATACATTAAAACGTGTATCTGACCTTGGGTTTGATGGAGTTGAGTTTGCTGGTTTTTATGGAATTGATGCAAACAAGATGAAAGAAACTCTAGATGAATATAATTTAAAAGCTGCAGGAAGTCATACTTCCTATGAGTTATTACTACAGGACCTTGAAGGGGTTATGGCTTATAATAAGGCAATTGGTAATAAGCACATTATTTGTCCAATGTGTTTCTTTCCAGATGAAGAAGCACTAGATACTGTTATCCATAACTTTGATCGAATCGGTAAAAGACTAATGGAAGAAGGTTTTGTATTTAGCTATCATAACCATAGTCACGAATTTGAAAAAATAAAGGATTCCTATATTCTTGATACCATTTTTGAACGTTCATCAGTTGTAATTCCTGAACTTGATGTTTATTGGGTGTATCGAGGAAATGAAAATCCAGTGGAGTACATAAAGAAATATAGTGATAAATTACAATTACTTCATTTAAAAGATGGCACTATGGAAGAAGGCAGAGCACTCTTTGAAGGAAGTGTTGATATTAAAGGGGTTTTGGATACAATAGCTGATTTAGATATTGAGTGGTTAGTGGTAGAAGATGAAACTCCATATCCAAACTCATTTGCTTCTGTTGAAAGAAGTATAAAGAATTTGAAAGCAAGTCTATAATTTATAGGTCTTATTTAATATGTAATTATCAGAGCCACCTATGTCAAGAGCATTAAAATTTGGGATAAAAACATTATAATATAGGAATATAATTAAATTTTAACAAGAATGTACTAAATTATAACAATATTGTTATAGCAAATTTGGTATGAGTTAGGATATGATATAAGATATAGGTTTAATAAGTATGATTTTATGAAAGGAGTCATTATGAAATTAGGCGTATTTACGGTTGTATTAGGCGACAGAACCCTTCAGAAAGCTTGTGAATTCTTAGCAGAACAAGGTGTTCAAATGGTTGAAATTGGTTGTGGTGGATATCCAGGTAAAGGTCATTGTGATCCAGATATATTATTACATGATGATGAAAAGTTAGAGGAGTTTAAAGCAACCATTGCAAAATATAATTTACAAATTAGTGCTTTAAGTAGTCACGGTAATATGGTACATCCAGATAAAGAGATAGCAAACTCTTTTGACCGCGACTTAACAAATGCTATACTTTTAGCTGAAAAATTAGGAGTGCCAGTTGTAAATACATTTTCTGGTTGTCCAGGGGGCTCACCTGAAGATAAGACTCCTAACTGGGTAACAGCACCATGGCCAGATGATTTTTCACGTATCTATGAATACCAATGGAATGAAGTATTAATTCCATATTGGAGAGAAAAGGCTGCATTTGCAAAAGCTCATGGCATAAAAATTGCTCTTGAATTACATCCTGGTTTTAGCGTTTACAATACAAGAACATTACTAAAACTTAGAGAAGCAGCGGGCGATAATATTGGTGCTAACTTTGATCCAAGTCATTTATTATGGCAAGGAATGGATCCATGTGCTTGTATTAGGGAACTCGGAAAAGCGAAAGCAATCTTTCATTTCCATGCTAAAGATACAAAGATTGATAAAGCAAATACATCACTAAATGGTGTACTTGATATGACTCATTATGGGGATGAGTTAAATCGTTCTTGGATCTTTAGAACGGTGGGTTACGGTAATGGAGAAGAATTCTGGAAGAGTATGATATCTGAGTTACGTTTAGCTGGCTATGATTATGCTCTAAGTATTGAACATGAAGATAGTTTAATGTCTGGTCGTGAAGGGTTAGTAAAAGCTATTAATTATCTAAAGGATGTACTACTATTTGAAGATAGAGGAACGATGTTCTGGGCTTAATAGAGAGTTTTATAGAACCTTTTGATTTCGGGTGAAAAAGGTGAATTTATTGGGGTAATTAGTCTTATATGATAATAATGTTAAAATATCATTATAAGTTACGGAAAGTTTTTGATAAAGAATAATTTGAAAGAAGACATAGAAAGAAAGGATACCACAATTTTATCTTTCAAATTAAATTAAGTGGTAAATTCTATTTTAAGGATTAAGTTTATCTATCTTACAAATATTAAGAGTCTGATTTACTTAAAGCTTAATAGATATTTAAGGGTAATTTGATATGACTAATAAAAAAGAGTACCAATTAGCTATAGTAGGACTAGGTGGAATGGGAAATTGGCACCGTGAGATTTTATCCTCTATTGATGGGATCAAAGTAGTTGGGGTATATGACATCAAACAAGATCGCATGGATTATGGGAAAGAATGTGGCTTAATCCCATATGAAAGCCTTGATTCCTTATTAGAAGATGAAACAGTGGATATTATATTAATTGCTACACCAAATGATGAACACAAACCAATTGCAATGAAAGCATTAAGAGCTGGTAAACATGTAGTATGTGAAAAACCAGTTACCCTATCCTCCTCTGATTTAACAGAAATGATGGAAGCACAAAAAGAAACAGGTAATCTCTTAACAGTACACCAAAATAGAAGATGGGATGAAGATTTCTTAACCATCAAAAATATCTATGATAATAATTATTTAGGAGAATTATTCCGTATTGAATCAAGAGTACATGGTTCTAGAGGAATACCAGGTGACTGGAGACAAGAAAAAGAAAAAGGTGGCGGTATGGTACTTGATTGGGGAGTACATTTACTTGACCAAATTCTTCTTATGTTACCAGGTTTGAAACTAAAATCTGTCCATGGAACGGTAACCAATATAACAAATCAATTGGTAGATGATGGTTTTACTGCTACACTAGTGTTTGAAAATGGTATTGAAGCATATGTTGAAGTTGGAACGAATAACTTTATATCTTTACCTAGATGGTATGTGCTTGGTCAAAATGGAACTGCAATCATAGAGGACTGGTCTCTAAAGGGTAGAATGGTCTTAGCATCTGGTGTGGATGAAAAAGACGTTGTTCCAGTAAGAACAGCTGCAGGACTTACAAAAACTATGGCACCTAGAAGAGATGATACCATTCGTACCGAAGAATTACCAATTGTTCGTAGTGATATTAAAGAATTCTATGGCAATGTGATTGATGTATTAGAAGGTAGAGCAGAATCAAGAATTAAATTAGATGAAGTAATGAGAGTTATGAAGCTAATGGAAGCAATTTTTGAATCAGCAAGCAAAAACCAAGTGATAGATTTTGAATAATTATTAATTTGATAGGAATAGGATATCTATTTCTGTTTAGATGTAATTTATAAAATAAATAAATAAATAAATGATTAGGCTATGCAGGAAGTTGCATAGCCTTTTTTTACGCTCTTATATCAAAATTATATCGTTCTACATTAGATGACTCGGACTCATTTATAAGAAAGTCTTCCATCGGATTTATTTTAGTTTCTCTTGTACTTAAAGAAGTTTGAACTGTAAATCCTAATCTTTCAATTGTCTCCTCTAATTCCTTTATATATGGTGAAATAAACTCGACAGTATCAGCTTGGGTAAAATAAAAATTACAATTGATATTCTGATTTTTTAATTCCACAAATATATCAGTAGAACCAAGATACTCCATGTCTAAGTGTAGCAATACCTTAACGCCCTCTAAAGGATCTGTTGTACTTTTCTTATTTTTATATACAAATAGTTCTCCATTGGTTAATTGCTCTTTTAGCTTCAGTGGAATAGGTATGTAGTGATATAGTTGGCTCATATGCTGTATAAAGTTTAAGTTATCATGAACTGTGGCTGCATGCTGCATTGCAGGAAGAGCACTATCTTTGCTAATGTTTTGTAAGCTTTCTTTTATAGCATTTGTATGATCCATTAAAGATTGTAGATGTTTATCTAACTTATTCCCGTCACTTAAGTCTTGAGGTTTTAGGGTCCACATATCTTCTAAATGAGCTTTTAAAATATTTTTAAATTCCTTCGTTTCAAATAAGGAGTTATTATTATCCATGCTTTGTGAGAGAGTTTCTTTATAAATAAATTGTAACAGTTCCTTTGTTGTAATCGTACCTGTTAGGATTTTATTACTTAACTCTTGGCTAAGTGGGTAGTCTTTCATAGCAAGGAGTAGTTGTTCACGCCCATTGTCATTTAGCAGTGAGTTAATAGTTAATGAATTGGTAATTGGTTTATTGGATGATATATCTGCGCTTTTAAGGAAAGCATCTAGTATTTTATAACCTTCATGAGCTTCTAGTCCATAAGGAGGGTTACTACTTAAAGTTTCAGCTAGGGTGGGTAACACATCCACAAGGTCTTTTCCACTTGTGATATTAGTTTCTAGGATACCATCGAGTTGGTTTGGATTATTAATATTAGTGGAATACCTAGTTAAAAAGTCTTTCACTAAATTTAGTTCCTCCCTATTTAATGGCATCTTTTCTAAGGAGATATCAGCTGATACTTGTTCCTTCATAATTAGAGAAAAGATTTGATTTCTAATATCCTGATTTACCACATGATTCTGGGTCACATCCTTAGGATTTGTAATAAGTTCTACAACTGAGTCCGTAAGGTTACTTAGATCGTTCATAAAATTTTGATTGGAATGTAGGAATGATTCTAGCCTAGATACATTGCCATCTGTAAGGGGGATGTTATATTTGTTCAGTAAGACTAGTGTATCTAAAGTAGCAGTTTTATGTTGACTAGATTGCTGAATTAACTTTAATATAGTATTTTTATCTATAGGCATCTGCTGTTTTAAAAGGCTTAGTATAATGGAACGATTTCGTAAATTTTTAGTGAGATTTGCAGCTTCCAAAGCCTTATCAATAGTAGTATCTTTCACGTAATGTATCGATTCCGATAGTATTTTTAAACTTAGTTGCTTGGCTGTTACATCCTCCACTAGAAAGCTAACTTTATCTCCAATGGATAAGGTGTTTGCCTCTACTAATCTACCTGTAACTTCCCTTCCATCATTCATGATAACGCTAACTTCATTGTTCTTTAAATCTACAACTTCACCATGTATCACTTCGCCTTTTGTAAACCCATTTATTTGGTTACTTTTATTTGATTGTACCTGTGATGCAAATGAAGTATTTGCAGTACTTGTATTGTTAATATTAGTATTTTGATAGGAGACTTTAGTATTCATTTAGGTAACCTCCTTCTAAATGTTTGTTGTAAGTATTATGATATAGAATCAATTATATAATATATCGGTTATTTAGATGGATTGCTTAATGAAATGGTGCAGATAGCATTATATTGAATATTTCATATAAAATTTTAAAAAATCATTGCACTCAGAAAAAATCTGTATTATAATCGAAACAGAACAAAGGCGTTCTGGAGATTTTTGCGAAAATCTCTAGA
>JAFAEB010000272.1 GCA_023424235.1 Bacillota bacterium | reverse complement strand
GCATAAACCAAAAAGATACCACTAAAGATTATGCTTCCACCTAAGATCATAAGTATCAGGCAAACTAGCTTTTCAAAGTTCCATACAATCCCACTTCTACTAATACCATAGATTAACATGATAACACCCTGAAGGAGCCTACCAAGTCTTCCAAATTCAATTCGGCTACCTAGTACTTGTACGATTACATTCCTTGGACGTACCATAATACGGTCAAACTCCCCATTACTAATAATTGTGGAGAAGGTATCAAATCCTCTGGCATAACACTCTGCAATGGCGAATTGCATAAGAACAATACTAAAGCACATTAAAACTTCCTCAAAGGAGTAATTCCGTAATGTATGAAATCTCCTAAATAAAAAATAAATCCCTAGAAAAGTGTTAAAGGATACAATAAACTGCCCAAAAGCTGTTAATAGGAAGGATACTTTATGCTGCATAACACTTTGCAAATGCATTTTAAAATATTTATAATATAAGCTCACTTTAGCCTCCTTGTACAACAATTCTCTTTAATGCCTTGTTCATAGTTACTTTACCAATAAAGATTAATAGAGTAATCCATATTAGCTGCAAGCTGACTACTCGTATCATCCTAGTTCCAGTTATCTCCCCAGTATAAATAAGAAAAGGAACATTTTGCATGGAAGCAAAGGGTAGTAGTTCTACTACATTTCTAATATTTGTAGGCAAAAAGGGAAGGGGAATAATTGCCCCAGATAAGAATTCCACAAGGGAGGCTGAGATTATTCGAATACCCATTGAATTAATGGTGTAAAAGGTAGCGATATAAATTAACATACTAAAGGATACCACTACAAGTAAGGATAATCCCATCGAAAGGATAAAGCATATTGCTACAGCAAAGTTTCTTGGAAGCACTAAACCATATGGAGCTGGTAATAAGAAAGCTACAATTAATACAGGAATACAACGAAGAGCAGCCTTTGCCATTCGATTGGCTATATTTCTTACAAACCACATATTGTAAATATCTTGTGGCTTACATAATTCATATGCAATATTACCACTGGATATTAAATCAAAAAGCTCATTTTCAAAAAACCAAGTCATATATAAAGCTAAAAATGCTTGTTGTAGCCATATATAACTACTTAAGGACTGAAATTCCATAGGAAATCCAGATGGATTCCCCTCATAAAATGCCATAAAGGCTAATATGGATAAAGCACCCCATGCAAATTGCGTTACCACTCCGGCTAGCGCTGCCACACGGTACTGTAATCCATTCACAAAACGCATACGAAAAAACGATATATATTGTCTCATAAGACACCACCTCCATTAAATTATTGAACTAGAAATTATGTGTCAAAACCTTATCTAATTTATGGAGGCAATTTACACATAGGCAAATGACTCCTGCTTCGATTTCAATGCATAAGATGTACTAATTCTTTCATAGTTCGTGCTTACCATATCAAACGACAGATAACTCGCTACGCTCATACAAATCTGTCATTTGATATAACACAAATTATGAAAGAAAAGAACATCTAACGCATTTTCATAGGCGCATTCGTTCTTTTGCTTGGTGCAAATCGCCAGTATAATTTTATTAATGGCTTTGACATCCTAATCCTTGTTATTTAGTTAAGTTCATTTATAAGGAAGCTCCATTAAATTTCATATTCCTTATACAGATTAACTACAACTTCGTCAATGGACATAGTTTTAGCAGATATATCTTTTATTTCAACTTGTTTTGCTATGGTGGCAATGGCTTCTGATACTGTGATGATACTTTGATCAAGTTCAATTACTGCATGGCCACTTGTTACATTACCCAGGGTATCTTTGGAGCAATTATGCATCTTCATAGACATTCCACGGGCTAAGGCAATCTCTTTCCCTGAGTATTCTATGGTAAGGTTACTATCACCTATGAATTTGCTCTTCATACTATTAAGGTCACCATCCATAAGAATTTTACCTTTACCAATTAGAATTATCCGCTTCGTCAAGGCTTCTATATCTTGCATATCATGGGTTGTAAGGATAACTGTGGTTTTGTGACGCTTATTCATATCAAGAATAAAGTCTCTAACTGCGATTTTAGATACTGCATCTAATCCTATGGTTGGCTCATCTAAAAATAGAATGCTTGGCCTATGAAGAAGAGCTGCTGCTATTTCACAACGCATTCTTTGGCCTAATGATAACTGTCTTGTTGGGGTTTTAATTATTGTACTTAGATTTAATAGAGTGACTAATTCATCCAGACTATCACGGTAAATGGCATCCGGAATACAGTAAATATCTTTTAAGAGCAAAAAGGAATCTGCAACAGGTACGTCCCACCACAAACCAGAACGCTGCCCAAATACGACTCCAATACGAGAAACATGGTTTACCCGGTCTTTCCACGGAGTTAGACCATTAACCAAGCAAGTACCGCTATCCGGTGTAAGAATACCACTTAAAATTTTAATAGTACTACTCTTACCAGCACCATTTGGTCCAATGTAGCCTACCATTTCACCTTCTTCAATGGTAAAAGATACGTCATCTAGTGCCTTAATGTGCTCATACTGCTTGTTAAATAAGGACTTGACAGCTTCTAGAAAGCCAGCCTCTCTTCTTGCGACTAAAAAAGTCTTGTTTAAATGTTCCACTTTAATCATATCATTCCTCCTGGTAGTAATATTTTGCTGAACTAAGTTAATCAACAGAGGGAACCTAAAGGATACAATTCCGTAATGAGTCCTTACTTCAAAATATCTTGCCAAGTGTAATGTCTTGGATTTTGCCAAAACAAACTGTGGTAAATATTAGAATGGATTCTTAAATCCATAAATGAAAAGGATAAATTATCCTTTGTGCGAACTATCATTTTAACCCTTTCTTAATCGCTTGTCAATCGTATTATAGATAAATAGTAAGATACGAAATCTACATAATAAATTGGAAAAATTAAATTAATTTGAGTACATTCCAGATATACCTATGCTATAATTGTAATCATTATGAAATTTATATCACAAGTAAGACAATACTCTTAAATGTGAAAGGAGCAAAAATGCCTTATAAAATACTAATTGTGGAAGATGACTCCGACATCAATCATTTACTTCGAAGAATATTACAAAAATCCAACTTTGAAACCATACAAGCATATTCAGGAACAGAAGCTATATTACTGCTAGAACGTAATACTCCTGATATTATATTACTCGATCTAATGCTTCCTGGAATGAGCGGAGAAAATTTATTGTTACATATAAAAAATGATTTAAAGCTTGATATACCGATACTTATTCTCTCAGCTAAGGTTGATATCGATAATAAAGTAGCTTTACTAAAATCAGGTGCTGACGATTATATAACGAAACCATTTGTAC
>JAFAEB010000262.1 GCA_023424235.1 Bacillota bacterium | reverse complement strand
GAGTAAGCTCGACCGCTCTTACAGCACCATCTATTTGAGACTTTTTCGTTGCACCAACAATGGGGGCGGTTACTTTGCTTAGTAACCATGCCAGAGAAATCTCAGTCATGGAAACACCTTTTTCGTCTGCTAGCTGCACCACACGTTCAATTATTTTTCCATCTTCATCGGCTGTCGAATCATATTTTAGACGTGCATACGCATCTTCCACCAGGCGCTTTGATGTTTCACCTGGATGTTTGGACAACCTGCCTCCTGCTAACGCACTGTAGGGTGTCATTGCTATATTCTGATCATAACAAAAAGGAGCCATCTCCCGTTCTTCCTCTCTGGCTATCAGATTATAATGTCCCTGACTTGATACAAATTCAGTAAGTCCATGCTCTCTAGCGTAAAAATTTACCTTTGCAAGCTGCCATGCAAAACAGTTGGAAATCCCAATATAGCGAACCTTTCCAGCACGAATCATGTTATTAAGACCTTCCATGATTTCTTCCATTGATGTATGATAATCCCACATATGATAAATATAGAGATCCACATAGTCCATACCAAGATTTATAAGGCTTTGATTTAAGGAATTTTCAATATGTTCCTGTCCGCTAATGCCCCTATCTATTTCTTCTTGGGAGCGAGGTAAAAATTTAGTAGCAATCACATAATCTTCTCTCTTAGCGAAGTCTCTTAAAGCTCTTCCGACAAATTGTTCGCTAGTTCCGTTCTGATAAGCAATTGCCGTGTCGAAAAAATTTATCCCTTTCTCCAAACCATATTTTATAATTTCTTTCGACTGCTGCTCATCTAATGTCCAGCTATGCTGTCCATTCGTGCTGTTTCCGAAACCCATGCAGCCCATACATAAACGTGATACTGTTAAATCTGATTTTCCAAGTTTACTGTATTTCATAAATTTCATCTTCCTTTCATCAAAGCAGTTTTATAAGTATCTTCCCATATCATATATCATTTCTGAGTAGTGTGTCTGTTTTGACATGAACTGACTTCCACAACTTTGCAATGAACACTTCCTTTGCCATTAAACTGTAAATAAATCTTATTACTTATTGACAATAGTAATCAACTTAACTATACTCCATTGATATGTTTCCTGTCACTAATTAATTAGAACAAAGAGTCTGCCAGGACAAACTCTCGCACCGCAAAGCATAGGAAGTAATTTAACTATGAAATAAAAAAGAGAGCCAGAGTATCACAACTCTAACTCTCATAAACCCTTATTTCAAGGCTAATTAATTTTCACTTCCAAGCATGTATGCCGCTGTCTCATGCATGTCTTTCATACCTGACACTTGAGCGAATTCGGCAACAGTGATGCCGCTTGTTGTTAGAAGCTCAACAATATGTTCTTCCATTCTTGACCAAGTTTTACCTCCGGCGTTGTCATAAGCATCAATTAGCATTTTCAACCCATCATTACCGAATAACAGGTAATGGGACATAAAGTCTACAGATACATCAGCTATCCCTATCTCTGTCCAATCAATTATACCTGTAACATGATTGTTCTTATCAATAAGAATATGGCCTGGATGCAGGTCTCCATGTTTCACCCCTACATGAGATGGCCAAAGAGAGTCTTCCGCCAACCACGCTTGCCAACGGTCCCACAAACATGGATTAACATAGTATTTTTCTTTAACACCTTCCATTCTCTGTTTCATAGATGATCTTAATTCACTTGCACTTAGAAACTCAACACCAATATTCTTGAATTCCTGTTGAGGTAATGAGTGTAAATTTGCTAGTACTTTTCCTAGTGAGTAGTAATATTCTTGTGGCACATTAGTTTCATCAAAATTCCATACATAGCCTTGTTGTTCCAGGTCTATAGTAGCTGCAGGAACCCCGCTTAGCTGCTTATAGGATATTAAACCTTCTGTAAAGATAGACCAATCTGGAACTTGAAAGCTTGCATAGTTACTAATAAGTTTTAATGCATTTTTTTCTATTAAGGCATTTCTCATAGATTCTGGTCTACGTGGAACTCTAAGTATCCATTTATCACCCTTTTGATCTTTTGCATGTGCTACCAGAAAGTCAACACCAGATTCATTAATTTTTATCGTTTCTTCTAATATATCTAATCCTCTTTTTTCTGCTAATTGTTTCAATTTAAGTTTGTTCATTTTTATTTCCTCCTATTAATCATTTTATTTGTTTTATTATTACGCTGATATAGTATACCAACCAAAGCTAAACGCACCCCAGATACAATCAAGATTACTTCCACTGAAATAACATCAGCCAATGGCCCAATAATCAAGATAGCAACTGGCATTGCACTGACAGATATAATCTGTACTATAGAAAAAACTCGTCCCAGCATGGTTGCTTCAGTGATTTCCTGAATAAATACTGTTTATGCAGTAGCAATAATAGGCATAAAGAATCCAGCTATTTTATTTGCATTATTTTTTTATTTTTAACTTCATAAATAGCATCAGCTTTCTTACTTTCTTTTTTACACAGTAAAAAAGCACAGGTTGGCTACCTGTGCTTTGAGTAAATAGAAAATATATAACAAAATATAAACACCTTGCATTTCATAATAGAAACAAGTTGTTCTTACATTTTAAATATATGGTCATCTTAAGAAAACTTTTGGATTTTTTTAATAAGCAAAAACACTGTACTATTATTTATTCAGATATATGCTTTCCAACTTAATAAGTATAAAGTTAAATAAGCATTCCAAAATAGACATAGTAGTCTTAGGCTTACTAATATTATAATGTAAATCTTTTTATTGATGATAATTATATTTTGGGAAACATAAAAAGAGGGTATATTTGTCCCTCCTTTTTAACGTCTTATATCAATATAATCATCGCTAATAAGGTTTTCTTAAAAATAGGCAGACCAATCCCGATCACTCTACACATAGGTAGATTCTTTAAGCACTATTCAATTAGTTACAGAAAGAATAAAATCGAGTTCTGAACATTCCACACATTTTTAAGCAACCCTCCATTCAATTAAATCATTACCATGATAGCATATATAATAGACTTTTGCAAACATATAAAATTAAGATAAATTTTCATTAAATGATTAGTAAAACATAATATAGCACCGAACATTCACCTTGCTCCAATCCAGTATTAAAAACAATATAAAAAGCAAAACCTTATTTAAATTCAAATAAAGTCTTGCTTCTAATTCTTGCATTAATTCTTACTATAATCTTGCCTAAGCATTGCGAGGTCTTGCTTTAACCCTTGCCTTATTCTCATTGAGAGCAGGGGATTATTGTGGGGTTACACTTATTTTCGCTCTATCAGCACAACACTCTCAACATGCCTTGAGCAGACAAAAATGATGACGTAAAGACCCACTGGTTCCTTGGCGGAAGGTATTTATCTTTAATAGGCATCAATATTTATTCATTAATCGCCACAATACCGAGTCTTTTAAGATTTTCAAGATGATCTCTCATATAAATTACTGATGGATTACATCGAAATTAGCTAAGAACTCCAGGGTATATAAACTGAAGGATTGTAAAAAAAGAATTGATACTAATTATACTCGCTGTGGCAATTCCAACTTTTCGTATAATTTTTTTATTAATTTGCCTCTTTATACCAAAATTTAATTTTCATTTATTTAAAATGATTTTTAGCATGCACTTCCTTGAAATAATGTGAAAATATCCTCTATCTAACTAATTTTATACATCGTTACTCTTATCTACAATTTGCATCCAATTATCTTAAGCCAATTTGTAACTTCTTCCGGCGCAACAATTCCATTTATAGCCATACCAGGCAGAATTATGGATTTTGAACACTCTCTATTTATATCATTTTCAATTTGGCCAAATCCCCCGCCTCCATGAGTGCAAAATGGAATTACTGTTTTTCCTGTGAAATTATGAGTTCTAATGAAACTCAAAACTGGCGGGGCTAATGTTTTAAACCAGTTTGGTGAACCTATAAATATCGTTTGATAATCTTCTATCGACTCATTTCCAGATATTAACTCTGGGCAAAATCCTCGGAAAATTTGATTTCTTACTTCTTTAGCGGCTGTATTATAATCAAAAGAATAA
>JAFAEB010000249.1 GCA_023424235.1 Bacillota bacterium | reverse complement strand
CTATATCGTCTTCCGCTTTATCTTCTTCGTAGTCTTCTACTTGCTCTTCTACATAATCTTCCGCTTGTCCATCTATATCGTCATCATATTCCACTTGGGAATTCTTCATAGCATTTATAGAATCATCCGCTTCATTTGGCTTTTGAAATTTAGAAGGATAAATAACATTGTCTTTATTTCTTTCTTCTTCATTCTCAGCTAAAAATTGATCAATTTGACTACGTATGCTACTATAATCCTTAGTTTTATCAAGTCCTAGTCTTTGTTCTGTCTCTTTTTTATCTTTTGCCTTTAATATATGAATTGGATTAATTTCACCTACATAATATGCTTTTAGCAATTTAGCTTTCTCTACATAGATCCCATCACCAAACCATAATACAATATCTGAACATTCCCTAACACATTTATCCTTCAATCCAGCTTTGTGATACAACTTTGCTAATTCATAAGCCCACACTTCATAATACTCATACTCTTTCAGCTGTTCAAGAGAATCAATTAAGACCTCGTAAGGTTCATTTTTTAACTTATCGATACAATAGCGAAAGATATATCGGTAGGAATCCTTTGGAGCAATTCTTATGTACTTATTAAGATAGAGTTCTGCATCTTTTGTATTACCACGTTTTATGGACAAATCCACTAACTGGTACAATATTCTTCTAGCTTTATTTTTTTCGTAAATCTTAGTCAGTACTGCCATAGCTTTATCATATTCTTCATTTCTACTATAAACATCTGCAATAATACTAAGATCCGTTAGGGATTTGATTTTTTTAACATCTATGGTATCAAGTACTTTTTGAGCTTTAACGTATTCATTATCATCGGCTAGTCTTCTAATCTCTTCGATTTTAATAATATTTTCGTACCTTTCCATCCAAACCTCCTCATTGGCTCCAAATTTTATGTATATCTAAATATGTCTAAAAATATCTTAACATCACAAATGGAATTAAACAAGTGGGAACATATAATTAACACATGTAAGGGTTCATCTTATGAGTCTAGTTATTAATAGCTATCTCCTACCCTAATAAAGAAAGGGAACTAAAATAAGTTCCCTATGGTTTACTATCAAGTTTGTGTTAGTTTTCATTTTTTGGATGTCACTTAGTTTAATTATCTATTATAAATTTATAATAAAATAGGGTATCTGTTAACTTTTTATCTATTATAAATCTTTATAATACGATAAGGTATCTGTTAACTCTTTTGGTAATTTAACACCTTCTTTTTCTAATGCTCTATATCTTAACTCAACTTCCTTTACTTTCTTAAGGGTATTACGTTGAAATCTTTGATAAGCATCTTGAAATAAAGGCTGTCCACCTAAGCGTTCTCTAATTGATCTACTAAAAGGACAATAGGTTGCAAGTATTTCTCTTGCTACACGATTAAGGCGAAGGGAACCATTCGATTCTCCTTTAATCCAAGCCTCGTAATCAATTACAAATACTTCACGATAATTGTTTTTACCTTTTTGAATTTGAGCCTTTAACTTTTCTTTTACTTCCTCTGATAAATCACGATTCTTACGATAAAATTGAAGGTAATCACCATATTCGGAGGTTAGGGATTTGTATTTTATGTTGTTCCAAGCGCTTCCTTGAATACTTCTACAAAGTTCCCAACGAAATCTTCCACAAAGCTTAATAATAATATCTTTGACCGATGCATCTGTAAAGGAAGGTAACATAAATCTACCTCTACTACTCTTTCGTTTACCGGTAATTTCTTGCCACATGACACCATTCATACCCACGGTTGGAAGTAGTATAATATCAGGGAAGATTTCCTCCATAATATATTCCTTAGCAATCCCCTTTTCATTATCCACAAACATCTTTTCTCGATAAAATAAAGAATAATCAATTTCAATTAATTCAGCAATTGCAGTATTTACTTTATTAGAATCTACATATAAGCGTTTGATATTTTGTATCATATTGTCACCATGAAGGATTGGTATAAAGCTACTTAAAGCACCACTTACTAGGCGGTTATTGTAACGAAACATATTTGAAATTTCATATATTACCTTTTCTTTAACATTTTCTTTTTGAACTTTTTCATCAGCCTCAGAAAGTTCGCCACGTTTACGTTTTTCTCGTAACATTTCATAGTAATCTAAATCAAACTCGTTTTTAGAAGGTTCTTTTTTCCCTTCATATATTTGAATCAACCAATCCTTTATATTGTAAACAGGACAAAAATCATTTTCATTCACCAGATCTTCAAGATAATATAGTTCTCTTAATTGTTCCTTACTTAAAAATCGTTCATCAATAAAACCGTACTTTAAAAATAAATCAACTGACTTAGGTAGAGTGGCATCCTTATAAGCTTTAAAGAAAATTACCTTATATAATTCATAAAATTGGTCAGATATAAGACGCCTAATCGCTCTCGCATTATCATCAAGAGATTGTTTATCTCTTAGATTTACATAGTGTTGGATGGATTGCTTAAATTCCTCTTGTTTGCCTTTCTCCATATTAGAATAACTCATAATGGTTTCGAAAGAACCTGCTAGTGATTTATTTACTTCATCCATCTCATCTTGAGTAAAGGAGAAATTACTTTGCATATGTTCTTTTCTATTACTACTTTTAGAAAGTAACATATAATAAATTTCCTCCATGCGTTCTCTATCAACGGTGATGGATTGTCCTACCTTTTCTTCAAATAGAGTTTCTGTAATATTAATTTGGTCAATAATTGTATCAATTACTGAAATAATATCTTTACTATAACCCCCAGCTTCCTCTATCGATATCGTCAATGAAGCATAATTTTTAAATAAGCAGCTCTCCTCCCTACTAATTAAAGTATAAAAGAGTTCAACAATATAATTGGAAATATCCATACACTCTTCTTGTATCTCTATAATGTAATTGGACATATCTTCAATAAAATATGGAGTAATAAAATTACCTACCCCACATAAATTCTTCAATAAATCAATTGGCACTTTAGCCAAGTCTTTGTAATATAATAGTTTTTTTTCATCTACTATAAAATCACTTTTATAGGGGGTCAAATCTTCTAGCAAAGGAATTGTTTTAGATGGATACCCTAATTTCGTAGCAAGTTCCAAATAATTTTCATATGTACTAGAAATAAAATCGTATAGCTTTATTGCTCTTATATTTAACTGGTTGTATATTCCATATAAGTCATTAATATTACGTATTAAGGATTGAACCGCTAGGCCCTTATAATCTTTATTGCTCATAAAAGCAGCATCTAACTCATCGGTTTTTGATAGAGAAAAACAATAGAATGTAACATCATCATATGCGATGTATGAATTTAATAATCTACCAGCATAGAAATCACTGATTCCAAGAAAGCTACCAGAGCCTAAAAGAACTTTGCTTCCGTCACCTACAGCTAGAACTCTACCTTTTAAAACAATACTAACACTGTTAATAACTTCATCCTTATTATATATAACTGTACCCTTTTCTACCTGGTTTACAGAATTTTTCACTATATTTAATTCCATTGGTCACCTCTTAATATGGAGATTTTATATCTATTATAATGTAAATTCCGACAAAGTAAAAGGCGATTTTCTCTATTTCGGGCGCAAAACCATAGTAAAAAAGCACCATTTTCATGGTGTTTTTAAATTTTTTATCACATTTATGAGTCGCATATATGCGATATCATCCTATGCTTTGCGTGTGTATCTTCATGGAGTGTTATTATTTCATTAGGACATAATTTCATAGGAAAGAAAAAAATGCCGTCTATCGACGACACCCATTTTATATATTATTAAATTCCGTGCGCTTTGCTTTGAATGTACGTCATAGACGTTACCCCTACAGTTAACTCGGCCCAGGCACCCTTACGGCACACAAGAGCTTTCGCTTAGTGCTGCTCCATTCCTGACCTGACACGGTTCACGAATTCTTGTTGCGTAAGACCCAAACGTCAACATCACTTATAGAGGGCTGCTCTACATACGTATCATCCTAGGCAAAACATCACCCCTGCTGTAGCGGATTGCAGGTACAGGGCACCGCTATCTCCCCGGCTGCACGGAAATTTTATGACACGATTAAAGATTACTTATTTTTACTTACAGCATAAGCTGCAAAATTTATTATACTTTGTTTCAACCTTAAAGTCAAGTTAAACTCAATTTTTATCTTATTCATTATCCGAACTTTTTTCTTTTTCCTGTTTGTTTTTAATTCGAAGCTCTTTAAAAAATTCTTGTAGGATAAGAGAGCATTCTTCTTGTAGAACACCTGTTTCAAGCTCTACTTGATGATTAAACTCCTCCATCTGAAGAATATTTAATATGGAACCTGCGCAACCAGCTTTTTTATTCATCGCACCAACTACAACCTTTTTAATTCTTGCTTGCACAATTGCACCTGCACACATTTGGCAAGGCTCTAAGGTTACATACATAATTGTATCTTCTAATCTCCAATCCCCTAAGGCTTTGCTAGCCTTTTGGATCGCTAGAAGTTCTGCATGAGCAAGTGTTGTTTTTTTTGTATTACGTTTATTATATCCCCTAGCAATAATTTTATTCTCATATACGATAACACAACCAATTGGAACTTCTCCAATTTTAGCTGCTTTCTTAGCTTGCTTTATTGCTTCTTTCATATATTTTTCGTTCATAATATATCCTTCTTATACTTTCATAAATTAATCCTTCCATTCTTCTATGGACGAAATTATTTACTTTTGATATAGTAATCTTATCAGAAATAATTAACAGTTACAAGAAAGAATATTGATACAAGATATGCATTCATGGGAGTAATATTTATAAAATTATCTTACCATATAGTGCCAGTGATAAATTTAGACATAGCAGAATGGAGATTATTATGGAAATACATGGTTTCAATAAAACTACGCTTCTTGATTATCCAGGGCATCTAGC
>JAFAEB010000168.1 GCA_023424235.1 Bacillota bacterium | reverse complement strand
CAATATGAAATCTACAGATATCTATTAACTCGTCTTATTCAATTAGGACACTCTCCTTATATTAAGCTTTATAAAGTATAGACCGTACTCATCCCCCGTCATCATATAGGGACTATAATTTTATATTGCTCATTATGCTCTTAATTTATATTCTAAACGTATCTTATCTGCAATTAATGCTACAAATTCTGAATTGGTTGGCTTACCTTTTCCGTTGCTTACGGTATAGCCAAATAGTTCATCGATTGTATCCATTTTTCCTCTACTCCAAGCTACTTCAATTGCATGTCTAATTGCTCTTTCAACTCTACTTGGCGTAGTTTTATGACGTTTTGCTATTGATGGATAAAGTAGTTTTGTAATGGAATTTAACATTTCATTATCATTAACTGACATCATAATTGCATCTCTTAAATATTGATATCCTTTGATATGAGCAGGTACACCTATTTCATGAATAATATTTGTTACATCTGACTCAAGATTTCTTTCTTTATAATCATCTTTACTTTCGTAAGTACTAATGCGATGATTATCAATAAGTCGACTATTATGTAAGTCTCCTCTAACCTGTTTAATTCTTGTTAATACCATACTATTATCAAAAGGTTTCATTATATAGTAACTTGCACCTAATTCAAATGCATTTTCTGTTACTCCTTCCTGCCCAATTGCAGTTATAACAATAAATGAAGGAGTTTTTTTATAAGATTCATCAAATCTTATCTTTTCCATTACACCTAGGCCATCTAATTTTGGCATTATTAAATCCAATAATACTACGTCTGGTTTTTTTTCTTTAATCATTGCGAGAGCTTCCATTCCATTTTCAGCAGTCCCAACTACTTCAATATCTGAATCTCCCTTTAAGATTTCTGTCAACAAATTAACAATTCTCTCATTATCATCTACTATTGCAACATTAATTTTACCCACTTTTTATTCCTCCCAAATAAATTATTCCCAAATTTAATTTACTCTAATGCTCTACTAACCTAAAAAATCCACCTCACTTTACAATTTTTTCACTTACAATTTAAACCACGCTTTACTATTATACATCATATGTGTTTGCAAGTCAATATTTTCCATATTATTTTACGAAATGCATTAAAATTACACATATGACAAGAAAAATATAGTCAGCTTTTACATTATTACTTAAGATCTAACTTATAAATTTATATTAGTTTAAAACCTTCAGTAAAAACTCACTATATTTGAATTATAAACATTTATTTCCACAGAATCAATTATTTCTCATCGCAATTTACGACAACCTTTCTAAAATTTTGTATAATATATCTTAAAAAATATCCCTTTTTGTATTTTTTATAGTAATTGTGTAAAAATAAAAAGCTAATTATAACTATTATTAAGGAATTAAAAAGTTTTAAGTCGATATATTTCTTATCATTTTATTCCTCCATGATATTGATCATATTTTCTATAAATGTCCCGTATCCTTTGGTAGAATCTTGTATAAATACGTGAGTAACTGCACCAATTATCTTACCATCTTGTATAATAGGACTACCACTCATACCTTGTACAATTCCACCTGTTTTCTCAATTAACTCCTCATCAACAATACTTATAACCATACCTTTATTCGGACTAGAGCTATTAACATCGATTTTATCAATTAAAATGTCATATTCTCTCACAGTATTGTCGACACAACTTAGTATGGTAGCAGGACCTATTTTTATTTCTTGTTTTAAAGCGATAGGTAACGCTTCTCTAGTATCTTTCGTTATATTATTATTAACACTTCCATAAATACCAAGGTTGGTATTTTTACTTATTTCACCTAATTTAAATTTCTCACTTTGATTAATAATTCCGATTAATTCACCAGGAGCACCTTGTCTTCCTTTAACAATGGTCATAATATCTGCTTTGTAAATTGCCCCTTTATCAATCTCCATAATTAAACTAGTATCAATATCTGTAATTCCATGTCCTAATGCCCCAAATCTACCATCAGCAGTAATAAAAGTTAAGGTACCGATACCTTGTGTATTGTCACGTATCCATGTCCCAATTTTATATTCTCCACTTGAAGTTTTAACTGGCTTTATGGTATAGTCAATCGTCTCTTCATTACGTCTTACTTTAATAAATAAATCCTTACCATCACTATTTTGTATTTCATTTATTAGTTCTTCTTTATTTAGGATCTTTTTATTATTAATTGCTGTAATATAGTCACCTGATTTAAGCTTATTTAAAGATGGTTCATAATTGAGTCCATCAGATCCGGTTATAACACCAGTCCCTAAAACCATAACACCATCGGTTTCAACATAAATACCAATTGGATTACCACTTGGTATAGCCTCCTCAGTATTAATAACTCCAAGCTCAATTTGCTTGAAATTTAAGAAACCAAATAATTTTAAAGTAATTTTATATTTACCTGTTTCCGTTGATTTTAAGGTAAAGGGTTCACTAAAATTTAACTTTATTTGATTCGCAGGAACGGTTTTATTATTAACGCTTAAAACGCCTAAATTCTCATTGGTAAAATCGGCTGATATAGGGAGATTAAAATCAAACTTCTCATCTTCTCCCACCATAATTCTAATTTTATTTGGTATGCTATTATCTAATTTAATATAAGAATAAACAAAAATGCCTATAACATTTATAAAGAATAACATTATTAAAATGATTCTATAGATAGACTTTCTCTTTAAAGATTTTTTCATTATTATTACTCCAATCTATTCTGTATTTAATCCTAAAGATAGGTTCTTTAAATTACTTACATGAAAATAATTAAAGCTGATTATAAAGGTCCGCAATGTTTCATTTTTTACTTGTAAGGTTAAATTATTTCCTAATTTTTAAAAATAACTCTAATTATTAAAATATTTTTTCATTCAATTATTATTTATTTCACCGCAATATAAAATAATAAATACTATAAAAGATTTATGAACAAAAATAAAGATACACAAGTATTTTGTGTATCCTTAACATAAATTTATCTTTGTGATTATAAAACTTTAATTATAGTATGTGTATATATAGAGAATATAAAACTAGAATATTTTAGTTCTTGCTGCCAAATCTTTCATTTCCTTCGCACTATTGATTACTGTATCAGTTATGACAGCACCTCCAAGAATTCTAGCAATTTCTTCTATGGATTCATCTTCTTTTAAATGACGAATTAATGTGGTTGTAGATTTTCCATCGCTTGTCTTTTCAATAATATAATGAGAATCTGCCATAGATGCTATCTGCGGAAGATGAGTAATACATAAAATTTGGTGATTTTTTGCGATTGTAGATAACTTCTCGGAAACTTTTTGAGCTGTTCTTCCACTTACACCAACATCAATTTCATCAAAAATCAAAGTATGAATCTCGTCTTTATCCGCTAAAACCGACTTTATTGCTAGCATAATTCTTGATAGCTCGCCACCAGAAGCTACTTTCGCTAATGGTTTTAAATCTTCACCTGGATTTGTTGATATCACAAATTCAGCTTCATCATAACCATTGCTTGTATAATTACTTAACTTATGAAAATTCATTTCAAATTTAACATCTAAAAAATTCAAATCAATTAAAGCTTCTTTTATCTTTAAAGATAATTCTTTCCCCATTTCTTTACGAATATTAGAAATATCATATGAAATATCTTCTACTTCTTTTTCTAACTTCAAAAGCTTGTCTGATAATTTTTTAATTGTTTCTTCGTAATTATAATACTCTTCTAATTTTATTTCACGTTCCTTGCAGTAATCTAATATATCTTCTACTGTACTTCCATACTTGGATTTTAGGTGATTAATTAAATCCAATCTTTTTTCAATTTCATATAAGTCATCATCTTCACTACTTAATTCAAGCATGTATTGTGACAACTCACGATTAAAATCATTCACTAAATTTTCAATTTCAGATAATTGATTTGTCAAGCTATCAAGAGAGCTATCATAGTCTTGAAGACGATACAATTGCTTAACTGCACGTCCAATGGAATCGCCAGCACTAGCATCTTCATAACCTAACAAGTCATGAATATGATTTAACCCTTCATTTAAAACTTTAGCATTCTTTAGTCGCTTAAACTCATGCGTTAATAATTCATCTTCACCCTTTTTTAAATTTGCTTCTTTTATTTCATTAATTTCATATTCAAGGAAGGAGATTTCTCGTAATCGTTTATCTTCATCCATCTTCATATTTTCTAATTGATTTTTTATATGTATATATTCTTTAAAAATTATATCTAAATTCGTTTTGTGTATCTGTAATTTTTCTTTTCCATATCGATCTAATATGTCCAAATGTTTATCTTTATATAATAAGGATTGGTGCTCATGTTGACCATGTATATCTAAGAGTAGACCAGCAATTTCTTTTAATGCACTCGTAGTTATGGTTTCTCCATTTATTTTACTAATGCTTTTCCCGCTCATTATCTTTCTACTTATAATTATCTGTCCATCCTCTACAGGTATATCCATAGTATTAAGTTTATCTAATATGTCAGTGTCATCAATTTGAAAAATAAGCTCAACCAGAGCATAATCTGCACCTTTTCGAATAATATCCTTAGATATCTTACCACCTAGGGCAACATTAATAGAACCGATGATAATTGATTTACCAGCACCTGTTTCACCAGTAAGAATATTTAGATTGTCATGAAATGTAACATCAACCTCATCAATAATTGCAAAGTTTTTAACATGTAAATTTAGTAACAAATTATATCCTCCTATTCATAAGATATCTCTCTCATCATTATTATCACAATCCATAAGTAAACATATGTTCTATTCATATTTTAACATATTTATTTAGAATCTGCAAGAATCGAATTTCTTAAAGGAAAGAATTTTTTATTAATTAGGTAAGGATTTTCTAAAATGGCATAATAAAAATGATCCTTTGTATGATTACTTAAACAAAGGATCATTATTTATTCATTAACGTATTTTAGTTACTGTTAGGGTACAATATAATTTTCTACCATTTACAGTTGCAGTTATAGTAGTAGTTCCAGTCCTTCTAGATTCTACTCTACCATTTCTAACAATAGCAATTTCATTGTCAGTAACATCCCAGCTTACTCCAGAATTAATACCTATTACAGACAAGGTATAGGTGGAATATTGCTCTAATGTTAACTTGGTTGCGTTAAGTCCAACAACAGTTATTTTAGTAGTAGCTGTTTTTCCTGACTCTGTCATAATTGTAACATTAGCTATACCAGGATTTCTAGCAGTTACTTTTCCTGTTGAAGAATCTACAGTAGCAACGGTTTTATTATCGGTTTCCCATGTAAATCTGTCATTTGATGCGATTGGATTTATGGCTTTTTGTAGAACTTGAGTCTCCCCGACAACCATAGTCAAGTTTTGATTTAATATGGTAACACTTGTTGATGGTGTTCTAGGCTGTACGATTACATAAGCGGAGGCTGATTTTCCACTACTATCCTTAGCCTTAGCTGTAATCGTTACATTTCCTTCTTTTAATGCAGTTACATTACCATCAGAATCTACTATCGCTATATTCTCATCACTTGAACTCCAATTTGCTGTCTTATAAGTAGCATTACTTGGTTTAATTGTTGCTTTTAATTGGAATGTTCTACCTACAACTGTTGTTACTGTGGATTTATTTAACTTTACAGAAGTAACTAATCTTACTACTCTAATCGTAGCAGATGCTTCTACATTACTTCCATCATTCGCTTTTGCTGTAATCGTTGCGTATCCGAGTTTTCTGCCTGTAACTTTACCTTTAGAGTCTACCGTTGCAATCTTTGGATCACTTGAACTCCAAGTTACACTAGGATTCGTTGCTGCATTGGTTTCAACAGTTGCTTTTAATGTATAGCTTTTATTAAGACCTAATCGATAACTAGTTTGATTTAATTTAATGGTAGTTACACGCTCTACTACATGGACAATGCTAAATGCTGTTAATTTACCATCCGCTGTTTTACCAGTGATAATCGCTGTACCACCTTTTAAACCAGTTACATTACCTGCTGCAGTTACTCTTGCAACTTTAGTATTTGAACTTGACCAATTAACTCCTTTTACAGTGGAATCACTTGGTATAAAGCTTGCTTTTAATTTAAACTTTTCACCAACAACGATTGTCTTTTCTTCAAAGTTAAGTTGAATACCTGTTGGTTGCTGAAGTACAGTTACATTGGCATACATTGCTCCACCTATAGATGGTTTGGCAATAATTACAGCTTTACCAGATGATACACCTGTTATTTTACCTTTTGAATCCACTGTAACCACCTTAGAGTCCGTTGATTCCCAAGTTATTGTAAGATCCGTTGCATTAGCTGGAGTAATCGTATATGGCATTGTAAATGTCTGTCCTACATTAATCTCAACATCCTTTACATCAAGAGCTACACCAGTAGCTTTTTGTTTAACTGTAATTGTTGATGTTTTAATTATAGATCCATCCTGTGTTTTTACAATAATAACGGCAATACCTTCTGCTCTTGCTGTTACTAATCCTGTAGAATCAACTGAAACGATGGATGTATTGGTAGAACTCCAAGTTATATTTTTATTGGAAGCATTCGTAGGTGTAATTAAATAACCTAATCTGGTAGATTCACCAACATACATTGTTTTGGTTAAATCATCTAATGTGATAGAGGTTACTGGTACGCCTACCGTTATATTACATATTGCTGTAACCAATGGATTATCTTCAGAAGTTGCAATAATAGATGTACTTCCTGGTCCTACTAATGTTACAGTACCATTAGCATCTACAGTTGCAACTTTTGTATTTGATGACTTCCAAAGAATCTTTTTGTTGTCTGCATACTCAGGCGTTACCGTTGCACGTAGTTGAATAGTTCTAAGGCTTTGTGATACATTTAGTTCGGTTTCATTTAATGTAATTGCTGTTACCTTTTGTTTAATGGTAACTTTACAAGAACCAACTACAACATTATTTTGATTTACTGCAATTATAACTGCCGTACCTCCAGCGACACCTTGAATCGTTGCCTCTTGTTTACCGGATTTAACAATTTTAACTACTTTTTCATCGGTAGAAACCCATTTTAGCGATACGCTTGTTAATGCAGAAGGAGTTACCTTAGCATAAAGTGTGGCATACTCATCGATATTAAGAGTTACATTTGAAGGCTCTATCGTAATTCCAGTAATGGTTTTTTGAACATTTATAATACATGAAGCCTTCTTAGTTACACCATTTATTATTTGAGTGGCTGTAATAGTGGTAGTTCCTTCACTTACACCTGTTACTAATCCATCCACAATGGTTGCAACTCTTGTATCATCTGAAGTCCAAATGATATCTCTAGTTGGATCAGATGTTAGTGCTTCTAATTGAAGCGTTCCACCAACGTATATCGTTGCAGAACTAGAGCTTAAAGAAATTCCGTCAATTACTATAACATTAATCGTTTTGTTCAAGTTCGTAACTGTAGGATCGTATAAATTAGAGCTGTCCTTATAAGTTAAAGTAATGGTAATACTACCTGTAGCTTTACCTGAACTTTTACTTTTAGCTGTAATAATACCTTTTCCATCTACAGAAGCTATTGTTGGATCTGAAGATGAGTAATTATAAATACTGTAGTTAGGGAAATTTGAGTTTTTAACAATATCGTAGGTATCTCCTACATTCATAACTACATCCCCTGGTTTTATTGTAATTGGAACTATTACCTTTATCTTAAGTTCATTCCAACTTGCATTACCGTATTTAATATCGGAATATGCATAGATATAATATGTACCTGCTTTCGCATTATAAACATTTAACTTTCCACTTACATTACTAATAGAATATTCAAGAAGTGAAGTGTCATTTGGTAATATACGTTTTGTCTTTGCTTCATCTGTGTATATTTCCCATGTTAAATCAGTTGCTTTACTAGCATTGCTTTCAATTGCAAAATTTGAACTAGCATTATTAATAGTAAAATCTTGTAACCATGCACCTTGAGTTTGTGGAGGTTCAATAAACTCTCTACCTTTTGGGCTTACAAGAACTGTAATGTACTTTTCTTGTCTATCGTTTCCAACAGAAACCGTATTGGTAGAAATTTTAATGGTTGTTATACCAGCACCAACTGCAGATACATTACCATCATTATCAACGGTTGCTACACCAACATTACTACTTTCCCAAGCAACTGTATCATTATTTATTACTGTATTATCAACATACTTTAATGGTATCGTAGCTTTGTTATTGCTTGCGTGTTCTTTTTCTAACTTTATAATTTTTTCATCATTTGTTGTTGCAAATGTAAATACGGGCTTATCATAATCTACCTGAAGTTCAACTTTTACCTGACAACTAATTGTAAATGTAATCCCATTTTTCTTAATAACTGCTGTTATTGTAGAATAACCTGGACCCTTACGAGTCATTGTAGCAAATAAACCTTGTGAATTAGACGTATCCTTCTTTATATCTATAACAGAAGGTTCTGATGAATTCCATTCGATCGAGTCAGCACTTGCTAAACCTGTCTTCGTAGTTACAAGTATCTGTGATGTTGCTGTTTTAACTTCAATTTCAGAACCTGTCGGTAAATCATTGGAATTATATACAAAATAAAAATCATCTTGTGTCAATTGTGGTGTTGGTGTTGGTGTAGGTGTTATACTAGAAGCTTTAACAATATTACTTCCGAATACCAAAATACCAACTATAACAAATATACTTAAAAAACCTAAGTATACCTTTCTCATTTTTTTGTTCATTTGTGACCTCCCTGCCAATTACTAAATCCTTTTTTCATTCAATCCTTAATTTACTAATATAAACTATATCGACAAAAAAGGATAGTCTCCTTAGTAGTACTTTTTTACTTTATTGATCTTTTTTGGCATTTATGTGTCACATAGGAATTTTAGTAAAATTTGAAAACATAAATGAATCATATACATAAAATAGTATTAAAATATAATATTTTAACTGTTTTACTCTTCACCATAATAACTTCTAATAGCATGGGCTACATAGATTGAGCAGCCTTCTCCAAATTGATTATCGGTAGCTTCTCTAAGCTTTTCATACTCTAAATATTCTTTTGCTAAATCAAGTAATATACTCCTAGCATTGTCTAGCTGAAACATCTCTTTATAAAGGTTTGCAAGTCGATTAATTGCTGCTTTACATAGTTCGGTATCAGCAGTTTCTTTTGCAAGCATTAGTTCCTTATATATTTCGATGTTTTCATTTTGATGATTCTTTTGAGCATCTGTTTTCTCAATCGGCTTAAGAATAGATTCCATCGCTTTTTCTTTTCCACCATACCACTTAATGATATCTGCCACAGCTTTTTCATTTTTAAAACCCGATATTAAATGTTCACGATACTTCTCTAAACTTCCATATATCTTAATTTGCTCTGATAACACTTCCTCTGATAAATGTTCTATTGTATGACTGATTATTTTCTCAATATCTGCATCATTAAATACTTCAAAATTCATAGTGTTGGCTCCTTTCATAACATCATCTAATAGTTCAATTATTCCATTAAGGCGATTTCTTTTCTTTACTAATAAGGATTTCTGAGTTTCAAAAAATTGCTCCTTATCGTACTCTGGACTATCTAATATCTGTTTCATTTCTAAGAGAGGAATATCTAATTCCTTTAGAAACATAATTTGTTGCAATCTTTCGATTGCTTTATTATCATACATTCGATAACTAGCTTTCGTAAGTGCAGTTGGTTTTAGTAACCCAATCTCATCATAATACCTAAGAGTTCGTATACTAACTCCTGATAAAGTAGATACTTCTTTTACTGTCTTCATAAAATCCTCCTTTCCTTATTAGCATAAGCCATAACGTTACGAGAGAGTCAATACTATTTTAAAGTTTTATGATTTATTTATTATTCCAATAATACAAGCTAACTCCCACGCTAGTAGAAGTATTTTCACTCCAATCATAATGCATATGAGGCAAAAAATCTTCTATATATTCATCACCATATTCTGTAAGATTTAATGCACCACAGGTTAATGATTTAAAACCATCACCATTGGTTGATATATACATATTTTTCTTAGCGAATTTAACTGTTAACCTTTCATTTGTCTTCCATCTATCAAAAGCAATTTAATTAGTCAAGTAATTAGTATTATCATAATAATTAATACTAAAAGATTATTTTCCATGTTTTTTCTTTCTTCTCATAATACACCTCCTTAATATATTTCTTATATATTATCTCCTCTTTTTACGTATTAGTATGAATATTAGTAAAAATATAACCTAATTTTTATACCTAAAAAATAAATAAACATTTATTAATAATCAGTCCTTATATTCTATATCAATCTGGATAGATTTGGTGTATAATTACATATTATAGCATAAAGGAGAGGGTATTAATGAGAAAATTTGATGATTTCGAAGAACTATGTAGAATATTAGATAGTAATTCACGAGCAAAAGGGGATATGGGTTATGTAAAACTCTACTTAGTTAATAGAATAAGTGGTAATAAAGATACTTTATTAAAAATAAAAGCCGAATGCCAATCCTGGAATTATATGGAGTATTCCGCATTTGCTTTATCTATGTGTGCTTTATTTATCTCTATAATTTCAGTGATCACAGATATTTTTGGATTAGTTTCTGAAGATAATATTATACTAACTGTAAATGTACTAAATAACAGTACATTTGAGGTTATAAATCAAACTGGTTTTAATATAAACATTATCCTTATTATAGCATATTATTTATGTGTCATTGGTACGATAATATATTTTCTAGTAAATCTAAAAAGCAAATTATACATACTTAGGTGGAAGCAATATATTTTAGTATATTTAGATGAGATAGAGAAGAATTGGAAAAGTTATTTTCCAGAAAGTGAATAGATTTACAATAATATTATTAAAATAACTTTCATATAATTAATAAATTAATTTCTTAGGATTATTTATGGAACTAGAATTTTTATGAATATATGAAATTTTCTGTATGCTAATTCCAAACTGCCACTATCATAATCTATGCAAAATTCATTAGAAAACATATTAACAATTTTTTATACCAAACAAATTTGGAAATGAGTATTCAGATAACTACTAAACAAGATAAATATTTATTTAGAATGTGAACTCTTGATTGGATAATGTAAGCGTGCCTGTGAACCCACTAATATTCTCTCACTTAACTTTCACTTTCTGCAATTAAACAGAAACTCTTTCGTAATATCTTAATTTTACATAAATAAATCCCTCCATCCACCATAGACTCAGCTATGATAGACAGTGGGATTTGGATGTATACTTCATTTATATAGACTAGTATGCAGTTTATCGTCACTGATTCATTTTTAATCATCTAAAAATGCTACAAATCTTTACTCATCCCAGTTATGAT
>JAFAEB010000163.1 GCA_023424235.1 Bacillota bacterium | reverse complement strand
TATTTTAGGTGTAGAAAATCCTAAAGTATTTACCTTAAGAAATATACCAGATACCATTAAAATTAAAAATTTCATTGAACAAGAAGCAGTAAAGGATGCAGTTATTGTTGGTGGTGGATATATTGGTGTAGAAATGGCTGAAAATCTATTTGCTGCAGGACTTAATGTAACGATAGTAGAATTTGCAAAGCATGTTATTAATTCAATTGATTTTGATATGGCTGGTGATGTTCATAATCATATTAGAAGCAAAGGTGTTAACTTAATTTTAGAAGATGGTGTAAAAGAAATAAGAGAAGAAGGAAATAAACTTCGTCTCATATTAGGAAAAGAAGAATTAACAACAGATATGGTTATTATGTCTGTTGGTGTATATCCAGAAAGTAAATTAGCAACTCTTGCTGGTTTAAAAACCAATCAACAAGGTGCAATTATTGTAGATTCTAATATGCAAACATCGGATAAAGATATATATGCTGTAGGAGATGCAATACAGATAAAGGATTATATATATGGAAATGATGATTATATCCCACTTGCTGGACCAGCAAATAAACAAGGTCGAATTGCAGCGGATAATATAGCAGGAATTCCATCAAAATATAATGGGACACAAGGCACAGGCATACTAAAGTGTTTTGATTTAACAGTTGCATCAACTGGAATTAGTGAAGAAAAAGCGAAAAGGCTTAATATTGATTATGTAAAATCTCACACATACTCAGCATCCCATGCAACTTACTATCCTGGTGCAAGCAATATGTCTATGAAATTAATATATCAAAAGGATGGAAAATTAATAGGTGCACAAATTGTTGGATTTGAAGGAGTTGATAAACGTATCGATGTCTTAGCTACCGCAATTAGAGCAAATATGACGGTTTATGATTTAACTACCCTAGAGCTTGCTTATGCACCACCTTACTCTTCAGCAAAAGATCCAGTAAATATGGCTGGATTTGTAGCAGAGAATATATTAACCGATAAAGTAAAGGTTGTGTATCCTGAAGATTTAAATGAACTTAGAAAAGACGAAGATGCAATCTTTTTAGATATAAGGACCGAATCAGAATATGACAATGGTACCATTCCAGGCTTTTGGAATATTACCCTAGATGAATTAAGAGAAAATCTAGATAAACTGGACAAAACGAAACCTATTTACGTAACTTGTCAAGTAGGCTTAAGGGGTTACCTTGGAAGTAGAATATTAAAGAGTAATGGATTTGATGCATACAACTTATCTGGTGGATATAGATTATATAATAGTATGTATCCAGATAGTTATTATGTAAGTGAAGAATCAAAAGAAGATAACCTTGTGAAAGCTGCTAATATAGCGACAGATAATAGAAATTAATAGAATATTCGATAGTAATGTTAAGAGGCTGTTTCCTTGATATTATACCTTAGTAAATGTTTGAAACATGAGGGTATGGTAAACAATAAAAACAGCCTTTTTTTATTAATCTACTTTTGAAGTTTAACATAATAGGAAGAAATATGTTCCAAGTTACATAAAAATTGTTAAATTGGTTAAACTAGAAATAGAAATGAAATTGGTTAAAAGAAAGGTTTACGAAACATGATAGTAGAAACATCTAAATTACAAAATTTATTTAACGATGTTATTAAACACCTAATTAATGATGAAAAACCATCCATTTACCTTAATGAAATAGCGAAACTAAAAGAATTTAACCAATATCCTTTCAAGATGTTAAATCGCTTAAAAGATACAAAACAATCACCTATTCACCATCCAGAGGGCAATGCATTTAATCATACATTACTAGTAGTGGATGAAGCTGCTTTCGTTAGAGATAGGGCAAAGGATAAACTAGCCTTTATGTTAGCAGCCTTATTACACGATATTGGTAAAGCAGATACAACAAGGGAGAGAAAAGGAAAAATAACCTCATATGATCATGATCGAGTTGGAGCGACATTAACAAAGGAGTTCTTGACATTCTTTCATTGTAGTGAGGAATTAATCCAAACCGTTGTAAATCTAGTTTTTTACCATATGCATATTTTGTACATCACAAAAGATTTACCTTTTGGCAATAAAAAAGGTCTATTAAAGGATGTTGATGTAGAAGAACTTGCTTTATTAGGATTGTGTGATAGGTTAGGTCGAAGTACAAAGAAGCAAAATGAAGAAGAGGAAGTTATAAAGGATTTTCTTCACAAAGTGAAGCATTTATAATTTAGACAATTCTGATAGGTCAAGATGAGTAAAATAAGAAAAGACAAGAAAAGATAAGAAAGGAAATCAGATATGGCAAAAAATAAAGATAATAAAGCAAAGAATAATAAAAATAAAAAAGTGAGCGAATCAGTGTCATCGATCGCTAGTAGTAGTACTTCTAATAAAATAGAAAATCAAAATAATTCACATAATAGTAAGAAAGAAGGCTTAGGTCCAAACACAAAAAGATAATCCCTTAATTATACTATAAGTCGAAAACGCACATTTCTCTCCCGTATAAAGAAATTTGATTCATTAATCGTTGTATAATAGACATCGTACTATTTTACTTACTTATGTTAGTAATAATAGGTTTGATAGCTATTATACAACTTTTTTGCTTAAATAATACGATGAGTAATGAGGGGTTTACTAGTATTAGTAAATAGCTGGTTTTTTCAGAATAAAGTTGAAATGTAAACAATTTTGTGCTACAGTGTATTAGTCAGGTAAAGTATTACTTGCACTCTGGAGAGTCTCTATCATATGAATAGAGCGCCGAAGGTGTACAGCAGGGTAACCTGCCTATCTCTCAGGCACAAAGGACAGAGCATAATAAGATATGCATGTTCTACTCTTTAGAGAGCTGATTTTAATCAGCTCTTTTGTTATTAGTCCAAAGGTTAATTCGTTTTTACTAGAACTTAAGTTAAATCTTTAGGGCTAAATTATAAGTAAGGTTTTATAAAACCTTGATTAAAGAGAGGAAGGAACAAAATGTTAAGCAAATTTAATGAAATGTTAGGAACTATTAATGGAGTAGTATGGGGGATACCTCTTATTGTACTTATTATGGTAGTAGGAATTATGTTAACCTTACGGTTACGATGCCTACAAATTAGTCACTTACCAAAAGCGCTTCGATTTATGTTTAAGAATGAAGAAGCAGGTGAAGGTGAGGTATCAAGTTTCGGAGCTTTATGTACAGCTTTATCGGCCACAATTGGGACAGGTAATATCGTTGGTGTAGCAACAGCAATCGTAGCTGGTGGACCTGGAGCATTATTTTGGATGGAGGTCGCTGCTTTTTTTGGTATGGCTACAAAATATGCAGAAGGAGTTTTAGCCGTAAAATATAGAGAAATAGATAGAGATGGTCATGTTCTTGGTGGACCATTTTATTATATTCAAAACGGTATGGGTAAAAACTTTATATGGCTAGCAAAACTATTTGCGTTTTTTGGTGCTGGAGCAGGCTTGCTAGGGATAGGTACATTTACTCAAATTAATGGTATTACAAATGCTGTAAATAATTTTTTTGATAGAGAAAATAAATGGACTGTTATAATAGTAGGAATAGACTATTCTTGGACCCTTATTATAACGGGTATAATTTTAACGATATGTGTTGCATTAGTACTAATAGGTGGAATAGAGAGAATATCTAGTGTATCTCAAATAATTGTACCTTTTATGGCTATTTTCTACGTGCTTTTTACCCTGATAATTATAGTATCTAATATTAATAATTTACCTTCTGTAATAAAATCGGTTTTCGAAGGAGCTTTTGGATTAAGAGCAGCTAGTGGCGGTGCATTAGGAGCAATGATTGTAGCGATGCAAAAAGGAATTGCAAGAGGTATATTCTCTAACGAATCTGGTCTTGGGAGTGCTCCAATTGCAGCTGCAGCAGCTAAAACCAAATCACCTGCAAGGCAAGGACTCGTATCAATGACTGGTACCTTTATCGATACGATTGTAATCTGTACTATGACAGGTTTATGTATTTTATTAACAGATAGTTGGAACATAGGTCTTGAAGGAGTAGCTGTAACATCTCATGCTTTTAGTGTTGGATTACCATTTTATGGTAAGTTTAGTAGTGCGATTCTAATGATTTGCTTAGTCTTTTTTGCTTTTACAACAATACTTGGATGGAATTATTACGGAGAACGTTGCCTTGAATATTTAGTAAATGGTAATCTTAAGGCTGTGAAGATATATCGCTATTTATACATATTGGCTGTATTTATTGGTCCTTTTATGACAGTCCAAGCAGTATGGACAATCGCTGATATATTTAATGGTATGATGGCGTTGCCAAATTTAATTGCCTTAATTGCTCTTAGCGGTGTGGTTGTTAGTGAAACGAAAATATTTTTAAGTAATAAAGTAAGAGTAACGGAATAGTATTTATAAGAATAGATTTAACAGAATCGTATTTATAAGAATAGCAACTAGAATAATATATAAATTATTACCCCACTCCTTTATTATTTTTAATAATTAATTGTAAACTTAGGTGTTCGCAATTACTTATTTATTCCATAATAGGAGTGGGGTAATCAATTAAATTTCTAAACCAATTGTTTCATCAACAGGTATAGCAAACATAATACCCTTACCCTTTGTTGAGATACCAACTGCTTTATTTACACTTTCCATAATAGCGTGTTTATCTTCTTTTTTAGCAATAATAAGTACCAAATCTTTTTCAGGTTGAATTGTAATACCTAAGAATTTTTGAGCTTCTTGACTACCAAGTCCTCTTGCGTGGACAACAGTTCCTCCAGTTGCACCAGCTGCTTTAGCAGCTTCCATAGCTTCATCAGAATATCCCTGTGTTACTATCGTTATGATTAACTCATGTAATTTTTCTTGTTTCACTGTATTCACCTCGCTATCTAATTTATAAACATTTTCCAAGTTAAATTCCTTTAAATGTGGAACTATACTGCTAATGCATGATAGGGGAAGGGTGAATGCTACTCCTTTCCCAGGAGAACTAAAATGCATTTTATTATCTAATAAAGAGAAGATATGGTTAACCTGATACTGTTTAATAAGGCTTAATACAATATTCTTTTTGGTTTCACCAAGACAGAGATAATCAAGTATTTCTGAAGTAGCGGTACCATGTCCATGTGTGATTAGATGAAAAGGAACTTGATGTTCCATGTATAATTCAGTTAGTTCTTTTTCAGAACCATTATCTATAATGGTAATCAGAAGTTTCATTTTTGCGTGTTCTGTTTTTATAACTTCCATGATATCTCCTTTCGGATAAGCTTAACGGTTTATTCGTTGGACTTTAGTTTGTTGAGTCAGTTGTTGATTCATCTTCATATGAAGTTATTTCTTCGAAGTATATAAAATCATCGTCTACTGGAAGTACGGTATCATCAACCAATAACTTTTTCGTACGAATTTTAGATACAAAACCTAAAATTTGAATTGTAATAAGTGGTGTCATTGCTACCATTGCAACGATACCAAATGCATCTAGTAATATATCACCGCCAATAGCAGTACATGCGCCCATTGCTAATGGTAGCAAAAAGGTTGCTGTCATCGGGCCAGACGCTACACCACCTGAGTCAAATGCGATTGAAGTATATATAGGTGGAACAAAAAAAGTTAATATGATAGCAATGAGGTAACCTGGTATTAATAAATACCAAATAGAGATGCCAGTGGAAACACGTAGCATTGCTAATCCTACTGAAATAGCAACCCCAATAGATAAGCTTAATAACATTGAACGTTTTGTAATACTTCCTTCCGATATATCTTCTACTTGTTCGTTTAAAACGTGCACAGCAGGTTCAGCTGCTACGATAACAAAACCTATTACCATGCCAAGTGGGATTAAAAGCCAGCTATATTTTCCTGATATAATATTACTTCCTATTAAATAACCAGTAGGCATAAATCCTACATTTACACCAGTTAGAAATAATACTAAACCTATATATGTGTATAGTGAACCTATAATTATTTTAATTAATTGTTTTTTTGCTAACTTTATTGTAAATGTCTGAAAAACAAAGAAAAACAATAAAATTGGAAGTAAAGCGATAGCAACTTCTTCTGCATAGAGTGGAAATTTATGAAGAAAAGCACGAACTAACTCTTTTATGTTATTAACATTAGTAATCATTTCAGAAGTAACTTCTGAAGCTTGGGGTTTATAAAATAATCCTAATAATATAACTGCAAGTATAGGGCCCACAGAGCAAAGTGAAACTAACCCAAAACTATCTTCTTGTGAATTTTTATCACTTCGAACCGCTGCCATACCGATACCAAGTGCCATAATAAAAGGTACTGTAATTGGACCAGTAGTTACCCCTCCAGAGTCAAAGGCAACTGCTAAAAAACTTTTTGGTGTTAATGCAGCTAATAAAAATACCAAAGTATAAAGAGCAATTAGGATATAAGATAGTTTTATTTGGAACAATGTTCTAAGTAATGCAATTACTAAAAAAACACCAACTCCAAGAGCAACTGATAAAATTAAAACAAGATTTGGTACTCCTGGTGTTTGATTTGCTAAAACTTGCAAATCTGGTTCAGCAATTGTAATCATAAATCCCATCAGAAATGTTACGGGAATAATTAACCATAGCATTCTTGATTGGGTAAGATATGATCCTAACTTTTCTCCCATAATCATCATTGAAACGTCAGCACCTAGCGTAAATAGTCCCATACCAATTATTAATAATATAGCTCCGATTAAAAACAAAGCAAGAGTGCCTAGTGGCATTGGTGCTATTGTAAAATGAAGAAATAGTACTAAAGCAGTAATAGGTAACACAGATGAGAGTGATTCTTTTATCTTTAAAACAAATTTTTTATTCATGTGACACCACCTTTGGTCATATAGTTAACGAGTTACATGGATGGTATGATATGGACAATTATGTTCTAGGCTTCAGCTATATTCATTAGATGATCGGCTACACGTTCTAAATCTGTTATTATTTCATCATATAGTATACCTGCTTCAATACTGCAATCACCATTTGTCATTCTTTCGATGTGTTGCTTTCTAAATTGCTCAGTATAACGATCAACTTGAGCTTCTAACAAGTAAACCTTTTCTCGTCTTTGCGCAATTGAGTAACTACGATCAAATACGATAGATACCATTTGATTAATTACATCCTTCATTGTATTTAACTCGCGTAATCCAGTTTCAGAGAAGGATAGATTACGTTCTAAGCAATGGTTAGCATGTTCTGCAATATTCTGCGCATGATCCGCAATACGTTCCAAATTACTAGTAATAGATAATAGACGATTGATATTACGAGCAGTTTCTTTATTCATCGTAAGTGAGTTTGTTTTAATAATGGCCTTCTTAATTTCTCTATTTAAGAAATTAATTATTTCTTCATTATAATTTACTTTAGAAATATTGTTAGCATCTGGTTTATTAAAATCAGATACAGCAAGTTCAAAGTTTTCTTTAGTAAATTTACCCATACGATTAATTTCAGCTTCTAAACTTATTATTGCAACAGATGCATCTAAATAGTTTCCTTTATCAATAAATTCTAATTGCATTGGATTTTCTTCTTTATCATCACCAGGAATTATTTTAAGAGCAATCGTTCCAAGTTTACTACTAATTGGTAATAACAAAATAGTAGTTACTATATTAAATATGGTATGAAGATTAGCTATTTGCTTTACTGTATTACCTGGAGCAAGTGACATGATCCATTTATCTAGTGGAAGTATAAAGCTAATTACAATAAAGAATATTGCACCAAATATATTAAATAATATATGACATAATGATGCTCTTTTTGCGTTTTTATTACTACCAATTGATGCAATAAAAGCAGTAATACAAGTACCTATATTCTGACCAAAAATCACATACATTGCTCCACCAATACCGATTAAACCTTGAGCGGCCATAGCTTGTAAAATACCTACAGATGCGGATGAACTTTGGATAATGCATGTAACTAAGGCACCTATTATAACACCAAAGATAGGGTTACTAAAACTTGTCATTAACGATCTAAATTCAGGTACTTCTCTTAAAGGACTCATTGCATCACTCATAGTACCCATACCGATAAATAACATGCCTAAACCTATAATTACTTGACCTAAATAATTTACTTTTTCTTTTTTTGAGAATAAGATTAATAGTAAACCAATAAAAGCAATAACTGGTGCGATTAAACCTATATCGAGTGCAATTAGTTGACCAGTAACAGTAGTACCAATATTAGCACCCATAATAACACCAATTGCTTGTGATAGGTTCATTAAGCCAGCATTAACAAATCCTACTACCATAACCGTTGTTGCGGATGAACTTTGTATTATAGCAGTGACAACAACACCAACTAACATACCCATAAACTTATTGTTCGTTAATTTTTCTAAGATACTTTGTAGTTTGCTTCCAGCTACTAGCTCAAGGCCGTCACCCATAATTTTCATTCCATATAAGAATAAAGCAAGGCCGCCTAACAGCATAAATAAATCTGTGATTTTCATTAGTTTGAAAACCTCCTGTTAAATTATTAATTGAAATTAAGAAGAATAAAAAATTAATAGAATAATATTAAAAATATTAATAGAATAATATTGATTATTTTAGGTTAATATTCTATTATTTAAGACAATATAAGATTATACAACTGACATATGAGGGCAATTTAAGCATATATAATATGTTACAACTCCATTTTGTATATGTCTTGTCATTATTTGTCCTCCTTTCAGACTAATTTTAAACTAGGAAAGACAATTAATCAACCAAAAAAACGAAATATTAAAAGAAATAGAATTTTTTATTGGATTTATTTCTTTAAATAGTGTATTATAGTACGTGGTTTTATGTTTTAGTTAATTTTTCACAAGTTATGAAACAAACTATTTATAATTTCCTTATTTGTTACAAAGGAAATTAAGAGATATAACGCTTAGGAGGATTTATATGAGAAAGACAAAAATAATATGTACATTAGGCCCATCTACCGATCGTGAAGGAGTTTTAAAGGAAATGGTCTTAGCAGGAATGAATGTTGCTAGGTTAAACTTTTCCCACGGGGACTATGATGAACATCTTAAACGATATAATAAGCTAATCGAGATTCGTAAAGAATTGGATTTACCAATAGCAACTCTTTTAGATACAAAAGGTCCAGAAATTAGAATTGGTACTTTTAAAGAAGGTAAAATCACTTTAGTAAAAGGTCAAACGTTTACATTAACTACAAGAGAAGTGGATGGTGATTCATCAATCGTATTTATGAATTGCCCAAGCTTAGTAGAAGATATTAAAATTGGTGCTACTGTATTAATTGATGATGGTTTAGTTGAACTTGTTGTTGATGAGTTAACTGATACTGATATTATATGTACAGTAAAAAATGATGGCGCGATTTCAAATAGAAAAGGTGTTAATGTTCCTGGAACACATTTATCCATGCCTTTCATCAGCCAAAAAGATAGAGAAGATATTATATTTGGTATTAAGCATGGATTTGATTTTATTGCAGCATCTTTTACAAGAACAGCAGAAGATATATTAGAAATTAGAAGAATCTTAGAAGAACATAATTGCAGCTCTACAAACATTATTGCGAAAATTGAAAATATGCAAGGTGTTGAAAACATCGATGAAATTATCAAAGTTGCCGATGGTATTATGATTGCTCGTGGTGACATGGGTGTTGAAGTACCAAATGAAGATGTACCAGTATTCCAAAAAATGATCATTAAAAAAGTTTACAATGCAGGTAAACAAGTTATTACAGCTACTCAAATGTTAGATTCTATGATGAAAAATCCTAGACCAACAAGAGCAGAAGTTTCAGACGTTGCCAATGCAATTTATGATGGAACTAGCGCAATCATGCTTTCTGGTGAAACAGCAGCAGGCCTATATCCAGTAGAATCACTTAAAACAATGGTTCGTATAGCAGAACGTACAGAACAAGATATTGATTTTAAAAAGAGATTCCGTCAATTAGATGGAAAAGAAAATCCAGATATTACAGATGCAATTTCTCATGCTACCTGTACAACTGCACATGATTTAAATGCTAAAATCATCACTGTAACAAGATCTGGAAAAACTGCTAGAATGATATCAAGATACCGTCCAGATTCAGATGTATTTGGTTGCTCTTCTTTTGAACATGTATGTAGACAATTAAATTTATCTTGGGGTGTTACACCAATTCTTATTAAAGAAAAACAAGATACCTTTGAATTATTCGAACATGCTATGGAATGTTTAATGAAAAAAGGACATTTACAAGAGGGTGAACTTACTGTTATAACTGCTGGTATTCCATTAGGAATTTCAGGTACAACAAACATGATTAAAGTTCATGCAGCAGGTAAAAAATATATCTAGTAATTATTTTGATATATCTAGTTATATTTAACGTATATCGAAGCATTTTAATAGGAAGGAATTGTTCTTATGATTGTTATAATTATATTGCTAATTGGTGTATTAATCGGAGCAAAATTCTTTCCTATTTCCTTAAAAAAGTGGAATGAAAAATTACAGATTATATTAATAGCAGTACTAATATTTGCAATGGGAGTTTCACTTGGAAACAGAGATAACTTTATTGAAGAATTATTAACTTTAGGATTTAAAAGTTTAATTCTTGCAATCATACCTATGATTTTATCTGCTTATTTGGTATATCTGCTTACAAAGAAATTTTTTAAGTAGGCTCGGAGGTTCAAATGGTATATATTGCAGTAATTAGTTTAATACTTGGAACATTAGCTGGATATTTTATTAAGGATGGAAGTATACTTACCATTTTGATAGAAAATACCGACTATGTTCTATATGCGCTTATGTTATCTGTGGGAATTAATATTGGTCTTAATAAAAATGTATTTAGTAAAATAAAAGAATATAGTATTAAGATAGTAATCATACCTATGGGTACTATAATAGGTTCTCTTCTTGGTGGGATTATTTCTAGTTTCATTCTAGCTATGCCTTTTAGAGAAGGATTAGCTGTTGCCTCTGGAATGGGATGGTATAGCTTATCCGGTGTTATGATAAGTAATTTAGGAAATAGTACACTTGGTGCGCTTGCATTTATGAGTAATTTATTAAGGGAGATACTCTCATTTATTATGATTCCATATGTGGTAAGATATCTAAACCCATATTCTGCCATTGCTCCTGCAGGTGCAACGAGTGAGGATACTACCTTACCAATGTTAATCAAATACACCAATGAAGAAATTGTAGTTCTTGCAATATTTCATGGAATGATATGCTCTACCTTTGTACCTATCCTTATCAGGTTCTTTTTAACTTAATACATAAAAACTAAAATGTCTTTATTGTTTATAAATATATCCTAAAACTGATTAAAATTTATAGATCGTTGCATAATAAGAATGTATCTATAGTAATTGTTGATTTGGAGGTAGTTTATGAAAAGTAAAGGCATTTATTTTTATCTTATCTTATTCATAAGTGCAGTTTTATTACTTGCTTGTAATGATAAAGAGATTGCAGAGAATAACAAGGATGTAGTTGGAGATGAAACCTTGGGTGATAGCACAAAAAATAATGAAGACTTTTATATAATAAGTTTAGCTAATTTAGTTGGAAAAAGTGATAATGATGTAATTGCTATTATGGGTGAAGGAAGTAAAACTACAACAGAAGATGGCCTAAAAACCCTACAAAGAGAGTATAGCTATGATTTAGATAAGGATTCACTTTTAACGACAGTGTCATATGACGAAAATCAAGTGGTTAAGGGGGTGTTTACCTCCCTTCCTGATTATGATATAACCAAATGGGAAACCTTACTAACAAGAGAACTTGGTACTCCTACTAAAATGGAACAGACCAGTGATGGTGTAAAAACGGATGATATTGTTACAGTACTATGGCGAAATAATCTTAGGCTGATTACCTTATTTGCCTCTCAAGGATCCTTATCCATTATTATCGAATAAGGAATAACACCTATGAAATATTATATTGAACAATAGGGGGACGTTATGATAGCAAAAACTAATGTTTTAAATGAAAAACAAAGAAAAGAAATTAAGGAAGTAGTACAAGCGTGCTTTCTTTATGAACCACTAGAAAGAGAATTATATCTAGAAAATGATATGAATTATTATGAAGATCTAAATTGCTTTTTTTTATATTATCATCAAGAAAAATTAATTAGTATTCTAACCATTTACCAAGCGGAAGAATTTGAAGTTGAAATAACTGGATACACCTTGCCAGAATATCGTAGACAGGGGTATTTTACAGAATTATTATATGAAGCAGAAGAAGAGCTATTGCAAATTGGAATAGATAGGATTACATTTGCTGTTGAAACAAAAGGTGAGGATAGTAAGCATTTTCTTCGATCTTTAAATGCTCAATATAAAAAATCTGAATATATACTACAATTTAATGTAAGTGAGTCTAAATTTTATGATGATAAAAGTAATCATGTAAAAGCTGAACTTAAAATTACTGAGCTTATGGAAAGTCATATCGATGAGGTTTCTAGGTTAAGTGGTGATATATTTGATCAAGAAGTTGATTTGTCAAAAGAATTAATTGAACTAGCTTTTTATTCTGATAATATGAGTTCTTTAATTGGAGTAAAAGATGGGAGGATTATTGGAATTTGTAATGTTTCTTTTGACAATCATTATGGTTCCATCTATGGTATTGGTATTGAAAAAAGTATGCAAGGAAAAGGGTATGGTAAGAGCTTCTTAGAACTTGTTATGAAGTACTTATATCATAAAGGGGCAAGCTACATAGGTCTTCAAGTGAGTAGTGAAAATAAATCAGCTTTTAATTTATATCGGAATTATGGATTTATGATAAAATCTCAATATGATTATTATGATTATGAAATAGAATATGAAGAGTATTAAGTAAATGGTAACATTGAAAAAAGACAGCATAGTATAATATAAGTTATAAAGCCCGTGGAGGTTATATGAATTATAAAATTGTACTAGATGCTGGCCATGGAGGATATGATTTTGGTTCTGTTTATGGGAATAGAATTGAAAAAGAAGAAACTTTAAAATTAGTGTTAGCGATTGGTGAAATCTTAGAAAATGCAGGAATAGAGATTTTATATACAAGGACCTATGATAAATATATCACTCCAACAATAAGAGCTCAGATAGCCAATGAAGAGAATGCACACTTATTTGTTTCTGTTCATAAAAATCATAGTGATAACCCTAACACCTATAGTGGAGTTCAAACAATTGTAAGTGACCCAGTTGGTATTCAATATGTTATTGCAGATAACATACATCGTAAACTGAATGAAACAGGTTTTGATAGTATTGGCATTGATGCAATGAAAAATGTTGATGTGCTAAAGAAAACAAAGATGCCAGCTTTCGTTATTAAATTGGGTTTTATTAATACAGAAGCTGATAACCTAATTGTTGATAAGGAGTTTAATTCAATTGCAGAAATGATTGCTAGTGGTATTTTAGAAGTGGTCGGTTCTATTAATAGTGATGAAATAAAAACCTATACTTACCGTGTTCAGGTGGGTGATTTTCGAGTCTTATCCAATGCAATAAAATTACAAAGGAAACTTATTGATATGGGTTACCCTGTATATCTATCGAAAAGAAATGAGTATTATATTGTTTCTGTTGGGGAATATTATAACGAAGAGGAAGCGAATGCTATTCTTTATGAGCTAAATCAAAAAGGTATTGAAGGTTTTGTAGTAGCTTTATAAAATAACACTTGCTTTTGCACGTTAATGTGGTTATAATTTAAATGAGCAAAGACAAAGGCGTAATTGCTATTATTTTATTACGTCTTTTTTTTGTCCTTTTTTTAGGCTAATATTTTGTTGATTGTTAAAGGAGAAAGATCATGAGTTATGTAGATGAAGTAATTGAATTAGTTGTTGCAAAAAATCCAAGTGAACCTGAATTTCATCAAGCTGTAAAAGAAGTACTAAATTCCTTACGTGTAGTAATTGAAGAAAATGAAGACAAATATCGAAGAGAAGCATTATTAGAACGATTAGTTGAACCTGATCGCCAAATTAAATTTCGAGTACCTTGGGTAGATGATAAGGGGAATGTAAAAGTAAATACTGGATACCGAGTACAATTTAACAATGCTATTGGCCCGTATAAAGGAGGATTAAGACTACACCCATCTGTTAATATTGGTATCATAAAATTTTTGGGATTTGAGCAAATCTTTAAAAATTCACTTACTGGATTACCAATTGGTGGCGGAAAAGGTGGTTCTGATTTTGATCCAAAGGGTAAATCAGATCGTGAAGTATTAGCTTTTTGTAAAAGTTTTATTACAGAACTATATCGCTACATTGGAGCTGATGTAGACGTACCAGCTGGTGATATTGGTACTGGTGCTAGAGAAATTGGTTATATGTATGGACAATTTAAAAAAATAAAAGGTACTTATGAAGGAGTACTTACTGGAAAAGGATTATCATATGGT
>JAFAEB010000043.1 GCA_023424235.1 Bacillota bacterium | reverse complement strand
CCTATAAAAGCCATGACTGTACTTATCATTAGCATATATGAAACACCATACGTATCGATTAATTTACCACCTGTTAAATTCGCTAGTGTTCCAGCAATGCCCATAGTTGCCACTCCAAGTAAGGATTGTCCTTTTACTTTATCCTTACCTCCTATAATGGTATTAACATAATAGACAGAGGCTGGAGTAAAGAGTGCAAAGGCAAAAAGCTGTAAGGATTGAGCCATATAGATGGCCATTACATTACGAGCTAAATAGGTAGATAATATTTTTAGAAAGAAAAAGAAGGACGCTAGTTTTAATAAGCGTGTATTTGATACTTTTTTTACTAAAAATACAAATAAAGCCATGGTAGGTAATTCTAATGCAGCAGATATCCCTAAAGATATGCCCATGTTTTTACTATTGCCACCTACATTCTCAATGATGGTTATTAAGTAAGTACCAATTATACTATGAGAGTAAAATAAAAAGGAAAAACCAATTAATAAGAACATAAATTTTTTATATCTTGATAGAAATCCTATCATAGTTAGTGGTTTTTCCTCTGTAATGCAAATTTCGCTAAGATATGTCTCATGAAGTGAGGTATCTTTCGATATTAACATCACAGAATCTGCTTTTGATAATTTGTAAAAGTAACCGGATATTAGAACAAATATATATGTAAAAAATATAATAAAAGCTAGGGCACCAGGACCAAATGGACCTATAATAAAACCAATAAGATAAGACATGATTGCATAGGAGAGTGCACTAATGCCTCTTGCTAATCCATAATTAAGGGGCACTCCTAAGTTCATATACTCTGTTGCTAGTGAATTAAACAAGGGTATTAATGTACATTGAATCGCACTGATAACAACATAGATAATTGCTTTCATGTAATATATATTTGGTACGATACATAGTAATAGAGAAAAAAGCAATACAACACCCATAAGATAAAGGACAATATTTCGTAATGAAGTATCTTTAGCTTTGTCAGCGTAACCAGCAATTAAGGGTTGTATTACCACTGATAAAATGGAAGCTATTGATAAGATAATACCAATCGATGTTTTACTATATTGTAAATATGTTAAATAAACAACTGCAAATCCAGATATAGCACATTGACTTATCCAAAATGTGCTTTGTAAAAAGGCATACTTAATCGTTAATTCTTTGCCTAGCTTTTCCATTCATAGTGACCTAACTTTCCTGTATTAATATTTAGTTTTTAAAATGTTGTTCAATAAAGGTTACTACACCATTTTCTTCATTGCTTTCAGTTATGTGGTTAGCAATCTGTTTTAGTTCATCTTTTGCGTTAGATACGGCACAAGTTTCATCGCAACCCTGAAATAGCGGGATGTCATTTAGGTTATCACCAAAGCCCACTAAGTAATCATATCCATATTCTTCTCTAAGAAATTTTACCCCATTGTATTTCGTTGCACTCGAACTAAATACCTCAAGATACCATATTTCATCAGTGGTATAAATATCTTTATAAAAGGCAGCAGAAATCCCATCAATCTTTTGTAATTCGGTATAAGCAGGCTCTAATGCATCCTTTGTATCTAGTAGGGCAAAATAAATTATGTTTGAGTAGGACACATCGGATAATTTATTAATTTTTGTAAATCGTTTATTATACCTTGTAACACGTTCGCTATAAAAGTTATTCATTGCTTCATTTTTTAGGAGCTGATAATAAGTAGATAGAATATTATCTTTTATTTCATACATAAATGGTGATAGATTATATTTTTCCATAACAGTTGCGATATTAGATACAATCTCGTTTGATAAGGTATGTACTTTTAAATACTTTTTAGTTGCTAGATGATAAATTATCACCCCATTCATCAATATAATAGGTATCTGTATATTTAAGGGTTCTAATATTTTTGTTACAGTAGCAGCGGTCCTTGCAGTTGCAACGGTGAAGTTCAATCCATTATCAATTAATTTATTTAAACTATTAATGGTATGCTGTGAAAGCTCAATGTTTTTATTAAGCAAAGTACCATCTAAATCAGAAATATATAATGATTTCATACTACCTCTCTATTCTGTAATCCCATGTATTATAATGATTTAGCACGGAATCAACTATCATGTGAATTTATATATAATGTTACACAGGAATGGTCATAGTAAACACATTCTTACGTTATTTGCCATCTAGGTTATAAGTATACTTCATGGGTAATTTTACGTCAATTAAAAGTTAGTAAGAGATCTTATATTGCATTTTTTTACTTTTACATATACAATATAAGATAAAGCGATTGGTGATGGAGGAATATCAGTGGAGAAAATTATAGTAGAAGAGAGGCAACCTTTAGCTACATTAAAAGCAATATACGGCTTTTTTATGTTATTATCAGCTATGATAATATGGTTAGTAGGTATGAGAGAAAAGAGATTACTCTTTTGGATACTCGGATTTATATTAACTATATTTTTTGCCATTCGTTTTTTTATATTATACTGTAAAGTACGGGTGAAAAAACCCTTATTAACAATTACCTTTGATGGTATTATTGATAGCTCAACGCAATCGATTGGTTATTTAAAATTTCAAGACATTGATCATTTTGTCATTGAAAAAATAAAAGATCAAGAAGTTATTGGTATTATACCAGAAGACCTAGAAGCATTTACTAAAAAGTTATCTCCCTTAAAACAAGAAATTGCAAAAAACAATGTAAAACTTGGCTATCCACCATTTACCATATCCGTTGAAAATGCTAAAGATATGACTTTGCATGATATCTATACATTATTAAAAAAAAGATTAAATGATTATGGAAGTCTGTATAAATAGATGATTTCTGGAAGAAATAGTAATAAAAATAAAAAAGGAGATGCACCAAAGGTGCTAAGATAAAATTATGGATTATATCATTAAAACAATAGAAAGATTAGTAAATATACCAAGTCCATCAGGCTTTACGAAGGAAGTTATGAATTTTGTAAAAGAAGAGGCAAATCGATTTGGATATCATTGTGATGAAAGTCTAAGAGGTGGGCTCATTATAAATGTACCAGGGAAATCAGAGAAAACAATTGGATTATCCGCTCATGTGGACACTCTTGGTGCTATGGTTCGTTCTGTTACTTCCTCTGGAACGATTCGTTTTACATTAGTTGGTGGATTTACCATGCACAGTGTGGAAGGAAGCTATTGTAAGGTTCATACAAGAGATGGGCGAGTTTATACTGGAACAATTCTATCAAAAAGTCCATCTGTTCATAGTTACGATGATGCTAGAAGTCTTGAACGTAGTGAAAAGAATATGGAAATAAGAATAGATGAGAAGGTTCAATCAAAGGAGGATATATTAAACCTAGGAATTAATGCTGGGGATTATATTAGTTTTGATCCTTATTTTGAGTATACAAACAGTGGTTTTATTAAATCGAGACATTTAGATGACAAAGCATCTGTAGCAGTATTACTT
>JAFAEB010000148.1 GCA_023424235.1 Bacillota bacterium | reverse complement strand
CTTCTATATAACGTGGTAAGAACTTTGGTTATAGCAAATTATATAAAGTCTCCCTGTAACCTAGAGCCGCTGTCTTTCTAAGTGTCACTGGATTTACTTGGCCAAAACTTGCTACATACCCACCTGCATAATATTTAGAACTTTCCACTTGATAGCGATAACGTTTTGATATATAAGTGACATTTTGTACTGCAACATCACCATATAACTTACCACCTTTTGCTTCTAATTCTTGCCCTAATTGTTCAAACTCTTTTTTATTTCCAAGTTCTCTTACAATCTTTATTTTATTTGGCACATCATGATAATATCCACCATTAAACCATCCTTGATAATTCATCCGAATATTATTTATATTCTTCGCATACAACTCATCTGTTATCTTAATGGCATCCAAAAAGGTAGTAGCAGGGAATATATCTAAGTAGGGTACTCCCAGAAAATAAGCTGTTTGTTTTACCCCTCCGATTATATCAAGGTAAAATGGAATCGAGTCTTGCTCTTCATTTATCGTTAATACACCATCACGAATCAACTTATTTCGTAGGTAACTTGCCATACCAGAATAGCTGGCTTCTTCTTTTTTAAGGAAGGAGTACTTCACCTTTAAGTCTAGTTGATACATATCTGTTTCTACTACTGGAAGATCAGAGCCTTGACCAACACTACCAAACATAGCAAGTTTTTCCGCTCCCCTTAGAATAAAACTTGGATATACATAATTATAACTATTCACTTTTCCTGAGATATCAGCAGTTATACTTGCTAAGGTATCTCCATTTTCAATGATAGCCAGGAATGCCGAATCCTCACGTTTCATACCAAAGATAGGATATCTAGCATCTTCTGTATTCTCAATTACGGTATAATCGGTAGTTAATGGATCTATTCCATATACATATTGAGTATAGGTTGGTGCTGTTTTCTTACCATTATTAAAATAGATTAAGGAACCAGAACCATTTGGTACAAGCATATAACCAGAATCCATAACCCCAGCTGCTCCAAAATATCGAAGTAGTTCTAGATTATATATCCTCGCACCACCCTTTTCTACAATCTGACTTGTTGGTACTACAACTTCAAGACCATCCTCTTTCAGACGATACTCCAAAGGAATGGTGAAGGTAATAACCTCAGCTTCTTCACCAGAGGCAGCATTCATATCTGCCAAATAATCATCACTCGTATATCCTGCTGCTTCAAATTGCTTATTCATCTTGGCCAAGGTTGACTTCTTCATAGAACCAGAGGTAAGCTCTAGAAAACCTTCTATGGTTTTTGATAGCTGATATTTTCCTTTAATATTTCTAGCATCCACTGCTTCCATTTTATCAAGATAAATTTTTAATCTCTCTTCCGTTATATACACTGGAACGATACCAGTAGGACTTTCTAAATTACCAAAGGTGTATACAAATCGAATACCATCTTTTATAGCCTCAACTTCAAACTGGCCTTTTGAAGAACTTAAATCATAACTATTCATGGTGCCAGATGTTCTTTGCTCATTGTAATAACTTATAATAATCTGTGATTTTAAAAAGGATTTATTTATTCCAGTAGCTTGTGGATCTTCATCTGCATCTACTGGATTCGAATAAGTTATCGTGCCATTTTGCTTATCGTAGACTGCAATTTCTGTTGTATTAAGATTGGCATATAATTTTAAAGTATCGTTTTGAGCAACTAAGGTCATATTAGGCACACTAACTTTTGTATCCGTTAGAGGAGTAAATTCCTCCCCCTCTTCATAGGAATAACTTTTAAACGCTTCCTTATAATCATCATACCAAACATAATGAATAAAATAATGTGAATAATAGCCGATTAAAATAACCATAAGTACGGCTAAGCATGAAAGTATTATTTTCGTTGTCTTTTTCATGATACCGCCTCCTAGGTTCTAAATATGAGTTCTGTATAAATACTCTTAAAAAATCCAATTACCTGATCTGCTAAAGAATATAATAACAAAGCCATAAATATAATCATAAACATTGCTAATATGGTAAGCACCAAAGTAAATAAAGTTTTTCCTAGAGTAAAATTGTGAATGGTCATAATTCCTAGTAGCAATAAAATAATAAAATATATGGTTGATATATTTATAGCTAAGTAATAAAAGGCTTCCTCCTTCTCAGCTATAAATCTTGATAGTAATGTTATAGGAACATAGGTTAATACCATAGGAAGCATGGAGTACCCAGTAACTGTAACAATATCCTTAAATCGTCCTTCACCCTCCAATAAGCAGGTTATGGACCAATTTGCAGTACAAAATAAAAAGAATAAAAGGGTTAAACTTACTAGCTCCATAAAGCTATCAATACTTCTAGGATTAATATTATTAACTACAAAACCTGCAAATTGACGATTCATAGAGAAGGAAATACTAAATAAAAAAAGGAGCAAAAGGGCAACAATTACACTGCCACGTCCTCTGTGCCTTATTTCATAAAAGCCATCAAGAGGATGGAAAAGTACATAGAAGGGATACATTAGTTTTTCTTTTCTTAATCTCTTACCTAAAGTTAACTCCTTATTCACCGTCCACACCTCCTCTATTTTTTAGACCTTTTCTTTTACCATATAAGTTATAGGCTATAATTAACACTACAGCAGCTGTAAAAATATAAGAAAGATTATCTTTTAAAATTTCATTACGATATCGTTTAAATGCAATGGAATAATATGTTTTACTCATACCAAGTTTTAAGTATTTCATTGCGTTTTTATTATCACCTGCTGTTAAATAAGCCTTACCAATACCAATATTAGCCAACTCAAAATTAGAATTAAGTTTTAAAACCTCTCTCCATTTTTCTACAGCTAAGGTTTCATCTCCATCATACCTTAATGCAACTGCATCATTTATTAAGCTCCCATATTCAGTTTCTATAAAGGTTAATATCTCAGCTCTTTGAGAATCAAGTACAAGTATTTTATCTCCTATCACTTCAACAGCTACTGGTATCCGAAAGGTACCAGCTTGTGATCCCAATCCACCAAAGATATACAATAAATTTCCTTCATGATCGTAAGTGAAAACTCTACCTCTTCTTGTATCTAATATGGAATAGATCCCTTTATTCCGGACAACTACATCGGATATATAAGAAGGTCCACCATAAGTACCAGAGATACCATAGTCTACATCTCCACCTACATTACTATTTTCACCCTTCTTAATAACATCTTCACCCTTTGGGTTCAGTCTTCTTACCGCTTGAAGCCCTTGGGTATCAATACTTGTAGCATATAAAAAACCTTCATCATCAACATCAATACCAGTAAATTCTGTCGGTATAAATAATACTTGCTTGGTACGTTGTTCTTTGGTAGATAGTTTTCTCCAAATCTTATCTTTTAGAGATAAATTAACTTTAATTGTTCCAGAAAAACCAGTGAAAGTACCATTACTATCAAAAGCCATAACTCCTTGGAACATATTTTTTGCAACAACATAAACTCTGTCCGCATAATCAACCGATACTTTCAATGGATTAAATATAAATCCCTCTTCAAGCACCTCAGAAGTTGGGTTAGAAATAATCTTAACCATTTCATTTTCATCATCAAGTACAACAACTCTAAAATTATTGGTATCTGCAATATAAAGATGATTTTTACTGGTAATATATACTCCAGAAGGAGCATTAAAGCTATCCATTGTCCCATTATTCATAAAGCCATCAACCACTCTTATAACTTCATTCATATTCGAATTTAATACTACAATTCGGTTATTTCCCGTATCCGCTATATATACTTTCCCATCACTAGAAACACAAATATCCTGAGGATTTAAAAAAGCCCCAATATTTAGTTTAAGACCTGAGATATTAGTATCTGGTACATAAGCGGCTGGGGTAGATACAATCATATCCCAATAATCAAAGTTATAAGTATCATAGGGTAAATTAGTTGCACTAACTTTTTCCACCGTCATAAAACTAAGAACAAGAATCATGGGAATTATGATTAAACATTTAACTTTTTTCATTCCATATCCTCCTATTCTTTCATACCAGATGTAGTCATTGTTTCTAAAATGTTACTTTGACAAACAAGAAAAAAAGTAATCGGTATCAGTGCTACTATAAACTGAACTGCAGCAGAAGCTCCCGCTCTTGCTGCTCCACCTGCCGTGATTTGCTGTAAGGCGTACTGCATCGGTTTTAATTGCTCATCCCTAAGAAACTGATTTCCTGTATTACTCCACATTTGTTGGAACTGAAAAATTGCTAGTGTAAGCCAAGCAGGTTTTACATTTGGCATAATAATTCTCCAAAAAGTTTGGTATTCGCTTGCTCCATCCAATCTACAAGATTCTACTAAGGAATCTGGAATTTGCTCGATAAACTGCTTCATTAAATAGAGTCCCATACCAAACTGAAAGGCTGGTAGAATTACTGCTAAATATGTATTATTAAGTCCAAGCCAAGAGATAATCATGTAGTTTGGTATCTGCGTTACTGTCCAGGAAAACATAATCGATAGTACAACCATTTTAAACAAAGGTTTTTTGCCTGGAAAATCATGCTTTGCTAATGGATAAGCAGCTAACGATGCTAAAATAACATGACCGATTGTACCAGTTCCAGTAATGATAATGGTATTTAAGATATATCTTGAAAAGGGTACCCAGGATGTATTCATAAGAACAAATAAATCCGAGAAATTCTCAAGGGTTGGGTTCTTAACAAAAATTTTAGGTGGATATACAAATATTTCATCAAGAGGTTTTAGCGCATTATTTACTATCATTACAAGTGGTAGAGCCATAAATACTCCACAGATACCCATTAAGAAAAACAAAACACTATTGCCTGCAGCGGAACGATTTACTTTATTTTGCATCCGAAATAATCTTCTTTTCGGCTTCATATAATCTCTAGCCATGCTATTCCCCTACCTTTCTTAATACTTTCTGTACAAATTTATTGGTGCCTACCATAAGAAGGAACAGTACGGTTGCAATGGCAGAAGCATAACCCATCTCATAACGTATACCGCCGTAGTCAAGTAAATGTGTAACAATCGTAGTTCCTGCATAATTAACACTTACTGCTCCTGCTAATTGAATGGAAATATCAGCAACTGCAAAAGCCCCTGTAATCTGCATTACTGCACCAAACATTAACTGTGGCTTCATAGAAGGTAGCGTAATGTACCATAATTCCTGCCATCGATTCTTAACTCCATCCACAGCTGCAGCTTCATATAGATTCTTATCCACAGTTTGTAAACCTGCTATAAATGCAAGGAAGCCAGTACCAAGGCTTAGCCATAGTTGAACCACGATTAAAATAGGTAGAATATATTGTTCTGTTTTCATCCAAAGCTTAGGTTCATTCATAATTCCTGACTTTAGAAGGATACCATTTAGTAAACCGTATCTATCCCCTGATACGATAATATTCCATATGAGGTAAGCCTGACCACTTATGGATGGAGCATAGAAAATTAATGTTAAAAATGCTCTTAGTCTACCTGAGAACTCATTAATAATCCATGCAAACATTAAACACATAAAATAACTAATTGGTCCAGTTATAACCGCAAAGATAAATGTATTTTTCAGTGCGATCAGAAAGATTTCATCTTCTAAAATTAGTCTTGTGTAGTTAGTCCAGCCAACAAAACTAGGCAGTTCTAACATATTAAAGTATGTAAAACTAAACACGATGGAAGTAAGAACTGGCAAAACTGTAAATAAGAAAAATAGAATAAAATATGGCGCTATCATTACATAGGATGGTATGCTTTTTTTTATTCGATTCTTTAAGCTCCATTCACTACCGTGTGCAACTTGTGCAACTTTATTTTGCATCATGATTCCTCCCATCTTAATCACTAGCAAGCGGTAAACCAAATTCTTTACGCTTATAGTCTATTTCTGCATTGATATATAATATATAATCCATTAATGCTTCCCTTGGTGATACCGTATCCGTCTTGGTAGTTACTTTATAAAATGCATTATTTACATTTCTCCAAGTAAAGTAACCTCCTGGAACCTGTGGCGTACCCCAGACATTTTTAAATTGTTCTAAAAGAGCATTATAATCCGCTACCGGCCAGGAAAGATTGGAGAATGCTTCCATATTTGCAGTCGCAATCCTTGCTGATGCTCCCATTAAACTCTCCATTTCTCTACCATAGGAGGTTTGTGTTTCTGCACTGGTCCACCACTTCATAAATTCCCAAGCATCCTGTTTTTTATCAGATGCTTCAAGCATGACACAAGCTTGCCCGGAGCTAGATACTGTATTATTGATGCTACCATCCTCTAATACAACACCAGGTACAGGAGCAAATCCCCATAAACCTTTTATATCTGGAGCTGATACTTGTAAATTATTATACAAGGTATAATCTGCAATAATAATTGGTGCTTCACCATTACGAAAGCGCTGCTCAACACTTGTTTCTTTATCCAATTTATAATCTGTATATAGTTTTGCATACTCTTTAAAGGCATTAATTGCTTCATCCCTATCAAGTGTGGATTTTGACCCATTCTCATTATAGAAAGTACCCCCAAACTGATACAAGAACATGGTAAATACCTGTTCCGATGGAATCATACCAAGATCCATTTGATTTTTACTAAGTACAGATAATGCTACCTTCATTTCATCCCATGTCTTTGGAAGGTTTAAGTTTAATTCTTTTAAAATATCCTTTCGGTAAAACATCATAAGAAATGTTTGTGTTTCTGGTAAGCCATAGGTTTTTCCATTAAATTCATATGGTACCATTGCACTTTCATTAAATCTTTCTTTTACCTTAGACAGATCATCAAACTGGCTTAAATCTGCTACTGCATTTCTTAGCCCGTAATTCATAGGTAAGTCATTACCTACCTGAATCGCAACATCAGGACCTTGCCCTGCAAGAGTAGCTTGTAATAAGGTTGACATATCGACTAACATTACATTTACATTAATATTATATTTTTTCGTAAAATTCTCATCAATTAAGGACTTGATAACATTTGCTTGGTCTCTGCCTAATCCAACCCATAAAGTAATTGTCCTAGCTTCTTCTTCCATGGCAACATTACCAACCTTATTATAATCAATAATAAAGGAGTAATAGAGTTTCTTAAACTCATGAATAATCTTATCAAAAAAGGAATTATTTACTTTTGGTATGGTATTTTCAGGAGAGTAAATATAAAGTGCATCAAGTTGAAGTGGTTGCTCAATTACTTGAGTAATCCAATTTGCACATGCTCTCATATTAATTTTATAAGAACCTAATACCTTAGTAAAACGTTCTACGTCTTCTGATAATTCTTTCACCTGATCCCTCATTGTAATAAGCACGGTCTCTTTATCACTACTTCTCCCAGCTGCTGCTCTAAGATCATTAATTGCTTTCGTAAGCTCCTCTTCGATTACTAATAATTCATCTGATAAACCCGGAATACTTGCTTCTATCTGATAATCCCTATAAGAGTCCGGAGCAATACCCGTAATTCTGATTACTTTACGATAAATGGAGTTCAACTTTGATACCACACCTTGAACATCATTAACAATCGTTGAGAAGTCACCGAGAACAACTTCCATTCTTAAGGTGTGTTTCCCTTCTTCTAAATAAAATTTAAAGCTTTCTCCTTCCTCATTTGATAAAATATCATTTCTCCAGCCTTGTTCATATTTGAAAGGATAACTTTTTAATTCTTCAAAAGGTACAGCGCCGTCTATCATTATTTTTCTAGATACATAAATACCCTTCACATAATTTTGCTTTGCATGAAATCCTATATGGTAGAATCCAGACTCCTTAACATTAAAGTCCCACTCAAGCCATTGTCCAACCAAGCGATAAGAATTTCCTCCAATCGCATTGTTCTTAAGTTCTTTTACATCATAGGGCGATACAGCTGGTGAAGATTGATCTTGTACTGGATATAACATCTGAGAAGATTTTCTATCTGCTAGTTCTGCTTCTATTACATGCATAAAATCTCTTGCATCTTTAACACCTTGTGCCTCATAATTACGATAAAGCTCTTGATAAGATTTTACCAAAGGGGCATTGCTAATTTTTATATTACGAAGTAACATGGGCTCTCTTAATGATAGAATGGTAATGGTATGTAAGCCTTTTGTAAAATAAACCGATAATTCCTCTGTCTCATAACCATTACTATCATATAAATAACTACTCATCCATTGAGGAGCTTCTACTTGCTTTGGTTTTAGATCATTTCCTTGATTATCTCTTTCCCATACATTACTTTCATTTTTCCAGACCCTTTGTAATTCTACCAAGGTTAGTTGACTATATGGTATTTGACCATCAATAAAAATACTTCTTTGTATTGCCGCACTTTTACCTTCTATAGGGTAATAGAGAAAATTAATATTGTAATATCCTTCTTCCTCTATATTAACTTCATACTCAATAAAACCACTTTCTTCCGTTCTTAGTGATTTACCTGTGTCTCCTTCATAATCACTGTAAAGCTCTAGCTCCATCCCTTCCACTCTTACATAATTTACTGCATCAACAACGTATTCCTTCAAAGGCCTAACTGGCTTATGTAATTCCTTATACTCTTTATAATTCATAGCATCATAACTTGTAGAATAGGAGTCCAACATTTCCTCATACTCTTTTAGGCTTGTATCCGTCTTAGCATAGGTTATTTTTGTTCCAAGGAATGGACAAGCAAACAGTAACATTCCCAATACAATAACAGTTGCGAAAGCATTACCTTCCTTACGCTTTTGCATCTTGCTCCTCCTTTTTACATATAAATGAATATTGCAACATTTTACACTTTTTATAGTGCATTAATTGTTTATTTATGTTACATTTATTGTATAAGATATCATTTCGTTTGTCAATTAAATTATGGGAATTTTTAAGAATTTTATAGCCGTTTTATACACCTAAAATG
>JAFAEB010000421.1 GCA_023424235.1 Bacillota bacterium | reverse complement strand
GCTATAAATGGTCCTGTAGGACTATCGGCAACAGCTACTCCAATACTAGAGTCACCTTTGGAATCTTTTGCACAGAAATAAAAATAATATTTACCATTCTTTTCTTCAATGGAGGGTGCCCAAGCATTGCCAACTGCCCATTTCACATCATTCGAAGCTACATCAAGAATTACCCCTTCGTTAACCCAATCAACTAGATTATCTGATGATAATACATGAAACTTCGTCCCAGACCATCCAGAAAACCCATCTGTTGTACCATAAATATAGTATTTACCTTGAAAAACATCAATATCAGGATCTGCATACTGCCCACTAAATATAGGATTATTACTTAATCTTGTTGTAATTTTCCATGTATTCATTTCTTCCTGTAGAATTCCATCCTGCTCGTTTTCAATCACAAAGGTTACTTCTTTTTCTTCATTTAATTTAATTATGATATTCTCATTATCCAGAAACCTTACTCCCTCGTTTAGATGGATTTCTAATTCAATCTCATCAATGCTTTTACTACGGGATTTACTTATATATACGATAGCTTCTTTTTTATCCTTGTTGATTTCAGTCCCAACAACACTCTGTTCCTTTGCAGTTATCTTATGAAAGGCACTCATTTCAACATTTAATAAAGTGGCAACGTCTTTTGCTGATAAGGCTTTGTCAAATACTTTGACATCATCAATATATCCTTTAAAGTAACCATCCCCATCATAAAAGGACTTTCCTATATATCCAAATAAATCTCTACCTAATTGAGAAAGGCTTGTTGTTAATCCTAACTGCTCATCTACTAATTCTCCATTTATATATAACTGCATCCGAAGACTTGTCATTACCAAGGTTATATTGGTCCACACATCCTTAAAACTACCAGATGCGGTAACATCTTGTTCATTTTGATAGGATTGCTTTGTAATCGCATATCTTATTTCACCCATACGAGTCCGTAAGAATAAGTATTTATTATTATCTTTCCCTATGGAAAAGGTAAAGAAATTTTGGTTATCCATTTTAGATAAGACATCCATAGATATGGTTAAAGATGTTTTCCCATCAAAAAAGCCTTGTGGAAACTCCGCATAGCTACCTGTAATTCCATTTAAATATAAAGCATTGGAATTTGTTTCATTATTATTAACAATTGTAGCTTTTCCATGTAGAAAGCCATTATTATCTCCTACTTTATCTAAGATACCTTCCTTATCCCCCTCAAAATCATAATGTAGGATTGGCTTTATATCAATTTTTGCTGCTAAAATGGGATTCGTTTTAGTAGCAAGTAAAATAAGTACTGTTGCAAGGATAAAAATTGCACATACTTTTCTCCTCATAATTACCTCCCTTTTTCAGACTTTAGTTTGTAAATCCTATTTTCACTGCTTGATTTTGTGCTCTAACACATAACTCTGCAGCTTTAAAAGCATGCTCTTGAGTCATTGCATTTTCTGTACGATTGATGCAATCTAAGATAAGTTCACCAAAGAAAGGATATCCGACTTTTCCAGTCGCATTAAAATAAAATTCACCTTCATCATTAACTAAATATACATGATTACCAGATTCTTCAACTGCTACATTAATATACTTACGCATTTCTATGTAACCTTTTGTTCCAAGGATAATGGTCCTTCCATCCCCCCAAGTTCTAAGACCATCTGGCGTAAACCAATCTACCCTGAAATAGTGGGTAGCTCCATTATCTCCTCTAAGCATGGCATCGCCAAAGTCTTCTAGCTCTGGGTAATCAGGATGATTATAGTTTGCTACCTGACTTGCTGTAACTGTAGCATCTTTAACATCTGCATAGTATAAGAACTGTTCAATTTGATGACTACCAATGTCGCAAAGAATTCCACCGTATAAGTCTTTTTGAAAGAACCAATCTGGTCTGCTATTCGCATTTAATCTATGAGGGCCAAAACCAGATACTTGCATTACTTTTCCAATAGCTCCACTTTTAATTAATTCTCCTGCAAAGACAGCACCTTCAACATGAAGTCTTTCACTATAATACACCATATATTTACGTCCAGTTCGTTTAACTGCTTCTTTCGCTAGCTCTAGTTGCTCTAAGGTGGTAAGAGGTGCTTTATCTGTAAAATAATCTTTTCCAGCATTCATAACTCGAATTCCTAATTCACAACGAAGGGAGGTAATTGCAGCACTTGCTACTAATTTTACTTCAGGGTCATTTAATATTTCTTCTTCTGACTGAGCAATGATTACTCCATCATATTTCTTGCTAAACGCTTCGGCCCTATCCTTATCTTGGTCATATACATATTTTAATGTAGCACCAGCTTCTAATAAACCATTACACATACCATAGATATGTCCATGATCTAGTGCAATCGCAGCAAATATAAATTCTCCCTTTTCTACAACAGGTTTAGGTATACCACTAGGTGCATAATTCATTCCATCTGCTTTATTCATAATATTAAACTATACCTTTCCAATGATTTGCTTTCTTTGTGCTAGACACAAAGATATCTGTGAAAAATTAAATATATTAAAATTAATCTACAATCATAATTTCTTTATTTGTCCTAGCACTTTCATACATAGCTAACAATAACCTTGCAGAATGAATGGATGTAAGTAAATCCGTAGCATGTGGCTTATTCTCAAGCAGAGATTCATAAAAACTCCACCTTCTGTTTCTAATTTACCTCTCCAATCACCACTTTTATAGTACTCTTCATTCCGATACCATGTGATAAAGTCTCCCTCTTTAATGTTATTTGCTATAATCTCCAATAATAATTTATTCATATTGTATAGAATTTATATAAATAAACTATAATACTATACAATATATTAAAATATTATAGTTTTATTATACCTATAATATCATTAAGGTCAAGACAAAAGGAACATTTAACTATATAATGAACAAAGAGTCTGCCTTGACATACCCACCAACCACTGCATCGAAGGTATTTCCTCCAAAAGTAAAAAGGAGGTGGCACTATGGTGACATCCTCCTTTGATTATGTGATTTTAAGTTCTTAAATAAATAATATGGTATCGATTCATTGTTAATATAAAAGAAACCTTATAATAGTTTAATTATATCATTTTCTATTTTTTCTGCTTCTGTCATTGGTGAAAATCGTTCTACTACTTTCCCAGCCCTATCCACTAAAAATTTAGTAAAATTCCACTTTATACTATTACCTAGAGTACCTTTTTGCTCTGATTTTAGGAAGGTATACAATGGTTCCTCATCTTTCCCATTAACTTTAATCTTAGAGAATAATGGAAAGGTAGTATTATAATTTAATTGACAAAATTCGTGAATCTCTTCTTCCGTTCCAGGTGCTTGGTTTCCAAATTGATTACAAGGGAAATCTAATATCTCAAATCCCTTATCCTTATATTTTTCATATAATTCCTGTAAACCCTTGTATTGAGGTGTAAACCCACAAGCAGTTGCAGTATTAACAATTAGTAATACTTTTCCTTCAAATTCCTTTAAATCTACATCTTTACCATTAACATCTTTCACCTTAAAATTATAGATTGACATAATACCTCCATACTATTGTTTCGAATTAATTGAGTCTTCTTCGTATATAATACATAAAACTCAGGTACCTATTCACTGGAACTTACCTCAATTGCATATAATTAAATTGTATGCAACTATAATAGTATAGTATAAGCAAAAGCTTGTCAATGATTATTGACTTACTTTTGCCAATTCATCACTTATTTTATTACTATATCCATATTATTATCTCTATCGAAATTAGTTTCTCTATCTAAATTCCTTAACTTTATCAATTCTATAATAATATATATAATAGCAATAATTGATGCGAATCCATCTGAAATAGCATTACTAATATAAATACCCGTCACTCGTAAATTCGGAGCTAATATTAATATTGCTGGTATTATAATGATTCCATATCTTAAAAAAGCTAAAGCACTGCTTCTTCTAGCCTTACCAACAACTTGAAAGTATTGGGAGCTTACTGTTTGAAGTCCTGTTAAGGGTAACATACACAGATAATACCTAATACCACTTGATGTAATCGCGATTAATTCATTATCATCTGTAAACAATCGAACTAAAACTTCTGGTTGAAATAGTAAAACGATTAGAAGTAAAGAAGACAATAAAAAGGAGTATATGAGAGCAAGTTCTAAAGACTTCCTTACTCTTTGGTAGAGTTTAGCTCCAAAGTTATAACCACATATTGCATTATTCCCTTGTACAATACCCACGATGACCATGTGGTAAAAGCTATGAATACTTGACATAATGGTTACTGCCGCTATGTCTAGGTCTGTTCCGTACTTTAAGATTTGATGATTAACATAAAAACTTACAATTGCAGCTAAAACCTGAACATAGAAGGACGGAATACCCATTTTCATACTTTCTTTTACTAAAATTGCTTCTTTTGTTATTTTTCTTCTTCTTAAATGTATAACAAAATCTTTTCTTTTAATAAAAAAATAAATAACATAAACAGTTAATACCACTTGTGATATCACAGTTGCAATTGCAGCACCTGCTATTCCTAATTTAAATACAAAGATAAATAAGGGATCCAAAATAATATTTAATATTGATGTTACAATAATAATGTTCATGGATATTTTAGCTTGACCTATGGAACGCAGTGAATTATTTAGACAGTAACCAGGGATGCCTATAATTGAGCCAACAATAATAACTACAATATACTCCTTAGCATATGGTAATACTTCCTCAGATATTGCTAATAAATTCATTATGGGATCTAAAAATATCATAAATAAGGCTGCAAACGCTACTAAAAATATTACAATATATTTTAGTGCCAAATATAAAACATCTTCAGCTTCTTCGATTTTTCCTTCTCCTAATTTAATCGATATTAATGAAGAAGTACCAATTCCCACAAGTAATACAAAAGCCATCTGAATAATCTGCACAGGCATAGTAATCCCAACAGCCGTTAATGCATAGGAGCTTATTTTACCAACATAGATTCTATCAACGATATTAAAAATTGCACTACTTAACATACCAAGTATTGCTGGTATACTAAGTTGCCACAATAAACTAGACACCTTCTTAGTTCCAAGATTCATATTCATTTTATTTCTCCAGTCTATCTAACTAAATATGTTGTATGACATGTAATCATACGAAGAAAGTATACAATAGTTTTGAATATTTATCTAGGTTATTTTAAGTAAAAATCATAAGTAATAGAAACTTTAGTTCCAATCTTAGTCTTTTAATTTAATATGAGAAATAATAAGTGACGCTAATATCAACAATAGTCCAAATATAGCTAAGTATGGCTTTGGCGTAAAATCGTTCATTCTCATTGTAAATAAGGATACAATACCCAACTTATCCCCCAACCCCATAGCGGTAATGAAATAAATCATAGGAATCATATATCCTATCGCAATGTTATAAAAAATTGCGATAGACAACATTCCAAGACCACCTAGAAATAACCCATTAGCAAATCCTCCAATTACTATCTTTAATGTTATGTCACTATTACCTAATCTAAGATATTCACCATATAGTAACAGAAATAAAAGATATATAAAAACACTATAGATTAAGCGAATAACCCATACTTTAACGGGATGAATAACTTTAGTTGATATCAGTTGGAGAATTTCTTTATTAAGTTCCGGTAAAAATATTGGTGTTATTAAGATTATACCAAGAAGAGATAAATACAGCTCGTAAATAGCAGCTACTTTTGTTGCCTCTAAATTCTTTGTTCCCATAATTAACGGAGAAAGAAGTAACATAAATAAAGTTAAAAATAGATGGGGCAAAAACTGAGTAAGTATATTACTTTTTATTATTATTAAATTTCTCTCTAAGTTTGAATTCATGAACTCGCCCTCTCCTTCTTCTCTCATATATTATAACGGTAAATACTACTAATAAAATACTTAACACAACAAATGAAATTCTATTCCAAATAAGACTCTCATAACGAATCGTAAATAATTGCCCATTCCATAAGCTATTATGACGTGGTGATAAATTTAACATTGCGTATTGATTTCCAGTTTTAAGTCCAGTATTTGCATCAAAAAACCACCATAAGCCTTGAACTAATATAGCGATTGGTGTTTTTGTTAACTCAGTTAGGAACATCCCTAGCGATACACTTATCATTACAGACGGTAAGCCCCATCCAAAAGTATATTTAAAAGATGCCAGATAATCGATCGAACGTTCTGGATATAAACCCCATACAGAAGCACTGGAAACATAAGATAAAAGCAAAGTAGGAATGATAACAGATGTCACCATGACTATATATCTTATCAAAATTAATTTATAGGATGAAATACTTCTGGTATACAATAAATCAGCAATTTGCCCACGTTTATCTTTAAGACATAAATTAACTGCTAAAAATACTGGTAATATCGATAACATTAACGTTGCATAATCATTAAAATACCTCGCATAAATGGAAGCAATATTACCATCTTTTACGTAGGTGTTATATTCATTGATTGCTTCTTCATAAGTTTTGCTTACAAATCCAAAGGAATTTAGAGAGCTTATTGAATAACTACTACCAGTTCCCAATATTCGATTTACCTTAGACATCTTAGCTTTAAATTCATGGTAATCAATATCATCAAGAACCGATATCACGAAAGTATTCTCTTCATCTATATTATCCTTAATACTTAGAGTACCATCTTCATTGTAGTAATATGACCTAGCATTAAGATTGTCATTACTATCTAAGTTCGCGCTCTGCTCAATTACTTCTAATGATATACCAGTAAAATAAGACAGTATCATTGCTATGTCAGATTGCTCCTTCTCACTTAATCTTACTTCCTTATAAAAGCCTACTGGATAGGTGGTATAGCTATTTCTTTTATATTCACCATATAAAGAATTAAGAGCTTTATCCATAATTACATCCTTATCATCAGTAACGGTATATCCATAATCTTCTTTTCCAGGTAGGGGTTCTGCAATTCGATCATCCAAGGTATATTTTAAAACACCTTGTGAATTAACCATAAAAAATATAGTTACTATAACAATGAACCAAGCAATCGAAAGAGTTGTTTTTTTTAATTCCTTTAAGAATAACATTATAAAACACCTCCAAATCCATCTTTATTCATATCACATTGATTTAGATAGAACATGTAAGCATCCTCAATATTTGGTTCACAATGAATACTATCTGCTACAGGGTTATTTGATAGAAATCTAACACTGGTTCCATCTCCTTTTGCCTGCATACTAACTACTGTATATTGCTTTTTCATGGCAGGTAACATATCTCTTGATACCACTTTCGTATATACTTTACCATTTGCAGACCTTATAAGTTCTTCTACCGTACCGTGATAAAGTAAATGTCCCTCATTTAGTATAGCAATCTTCTCACAGGAGGCTTCTATATCACCTACAATATGAGTAGATAAGATAACAATTCTCTCCTCTGCTAGCTCCGATAACAAATTACGAAAACGAATTCTTTCCTCAGGATCAAGTCCTGCTGTGGGTTCATCGACAATTAAAACTTTTGGATTATGAAGGAGTGCTTGTGCAATTCCTAGACGTCGTTTCATTCCTCCAGATAATGCCCTAACCTTCTTATCCTTATCTCCATCTAAATTTACTTTCTTAAGTAATTCATTGATTCTAAGTCTTCTGCTCTCCTTATCCATAGCAGATAATACCCCTAGGTAATCCATAGCCTCCCATACGGTCATGGAAGGATACATTGTAAAATCCTGTGGTAAATATCCTATCAAAGGTCTAATTTGTTTGGTCTTTTCAATAGGAATATTAAAAATTGTGACCTCACCACTGTTCTTTTGAATTAGGGTCGCAAGTGTTTTCATAAGCGTTGTTTTACCAGCGCCATTACGCCCAAGTAAGCCAAACATTCCTTTTTCTAATTCTAGGCTAATATTATATAATACCTGCTTTTTACCATAAAACTTGTTTAAGTTCTCAATTACTATTTTTTCTTTACACATAATAATAACTCCTTCCGATTTTCATCTTACAGGAGTTATTTTATAAGCTAATTCTCAACTTTTTATCTAATTCATAGAAAAATTTACTTCCACCAAAGCACCATGTTCCGTATTTTGAAAATGAAGTGAGCCACCATGTTTTTCACATAAAACTTTACAGATATATAAACCAATTCCTAAATGTCCCTCTCCACCTGTGCTTGTAAATGGTTTACTTCCAATCAATATCATTGACTCATCAAATCCATTTCCATCATCTAGTACACTAATATATAAGTTTTCCTTCAATTTATTAATTGAAACTATAATTTTATTAGTTGTATATCTTATCGCATTACTTAAAATATTATCAAATACTTGCTGAATAATTGCTAAATCCACACTTAATGTTTCATTTGCTAAAAGCATATTGTTCATTTTAATATCTAGGTATCTACCCGATGATTGTACTAATGCATCTAAACTCTCATCTAGTTTTGCTTTTAACTCCATGCTATCAATATTATTTCTTTCTATCGGAATATCTTCTAGCCTTTGTAATCGGTTCATGGTATCTACATACTTCTCCATTCGAATAATATGAGATTTCATGGTAAAAACTGATTGTAAAGCTTTTTCAGGAGTCAACTTCGCACTTGCTAGGTATTTTTCTAATAACTCACTTTGACCCTTAAGTACAGTTAGCGGTGTCCTAAGATCATGTGAAAATGCAGCATTTAAACGCTTTCTCTCCTCCATCTGTCTCCACATTTCTTTATTATTCTCCTCTAAAGTTCGTCTCATAATTTCGAAAGAAGAAGATAAATTACCGACTTCGTCTAAACTGTTATAATTAATTTTAAAGTCTAAATTGTTCTGGGATATTTTTTCTGATGCCTTTAGTAATTCTCTTAATGGACTATTTAGCTTTTTATTGTAAAAGCATTTTGAAGCTATAAATAGACATAATATTACCCAAGCTGGAATTACAACAAACTGTGCACTTGATATGAAGTTATACATAACTTCTTTACTACTACTTTCCCAGGATACCACTTTATAATAAACCATCACAAGCTCATCATCTTCATTATAAAGATGGTTTTTTACAGCTGAGTTTTTATCAATGCTATCACTCCCTACACCATTTGCTTTTTCTTCATTCATTTCAACAAACCAATCCTGTGCGAAATTGAATAAATTACCTAGTATCAAAGAACCTAGAAATGCTATTATGATAGCTACTAACATATATCTACTGAATGCTCTTACCAGTGAATCCTTATTTTTTTTTACTTTTTCCATCGATATCCAACACCCCACACGGTTTCTATATAATGACTTACCCCATCATGTTCAAGTTTTAGCCTGATTCTACGGATATGCTCTGCGATCACACTACTGTCACTATTCCCATCATAACCCCATACTCTATCGTAAATTCTCTCTTTATCAAAAACTTGTCCTGGATATTTCGATAATAATTCAACTATATCAAATTCCTTGGGTGCTAGGTTTATTGAACTTTCATTAAAGAATACAGTACGACATCCATAGTCGATTACTAAATCTCCATCAAATTTAACTATGGTCGATTCTGTCTTTCTATTTTCTCTTCGAAGATGAGCCATAACACGAGCTCCTAATTCATCCAGAGAAAAAGGTTTTACTATATAATCGTCTGCTCCAACTTGAAAACCTTCTATTTTATCACTATCTTCTATCCTTGCTGTTAGAAATAAAATTGGACAGGGAACAAAATCACGAATTTTTTTACATACCGAAAAACCATCTTCTTCTGGCATATTAACATCTAAAAGAATAATATCTGGTTGCATTGAGGCTTTCTTTACACCTTCTTTTCCACTATAAGCGGTAAACACTTGGTATCCTTCTAACTCAAAATAATCTTTTAGAACTGATACTATATCTTTTTCATCATCTACAATTAATATTTTACTCAATATAATACACCTCCGTTCCTAAAGTTTACAATATAATTATCAATAATTTATCAACATGACCAAATTTACAATCCAATTATCAATAAATTATCAACATGACATTATCTATTTATTATATAGTTAATAAATTAATCAAAATTCTGATTCTATATACTTAAAAAGCTTACCATGAACACCTTAAGAATACAATAAAATCACATCATTATTCAATTATCCCTTCATGAACAACTTCAAATCGTATATACAATTTAAGATAGTAGACTTTAGTTTTTGATAAAATTTACCATTAAACTTTATTATCTTGCAACATACCAATCTAGTGGATATAATAAGCACATAATTGGTACTTATTAACAAACGTTATTTAGGAGGTAACTTATGGATATATTTAATTTTGCAATATTAATGGAGAATGATATTGAAACGTTTTACAAAGAACAAGCAGAACGTAATAAAGACAATAGTTTAAAAAATGTTTTTATCATGCTTGCAAGAGAAGAAGAAAATCATGCAAAAATACTAAAGGCAAATGCTGATAAACTAACACTACCATTGGAAGATAGCAATATACTAGAAGAATCTCATTTTATTTTTAAAAATATTGATCCGATAAAATCTGATTATAAGGATTTGCCATCTCAATTAGACTTATATTATTATGCTTTGGAAAAAGAAGAAGAAAGTGTATCCTTATACAAAGATTTATATAGTAAATCCACTACAGAAGAAGGAAAAACTGTTTTTAGTTACCTTATCAAGCAGGAAGAAACTCATTGTATCATATTAGAAGAATTGGTGAAATTAGTACAAAGACCAGAAGCTTGGGTAGAATCCCCAGAATTTGGGGAACGTGAAGACTATTAAGCCACATAAGTTGAAAGGAGCTCTATGAAACATATAAAATCAATCGTTAGTATTCTGCTAATCCTCTTATTCCTTAACAATACAATATTAAGTTCCATTGTATTAGGAAAAACAACAAAAGTGCACGATATCCCAGCGTATACATTAAGTACTTATGCTGGTAATGGGGATTTTTCAGACGAAAATGGAACAGCTTTGTCGTCTTCTTTTCGAACGCCAAACAGCATCACTTCTTTACCCGATGGAACACTACTTATATCGGATAGTAAAAACCACTTAATACGAAGTATTTCAAAAGGTAATGTTACAAGCTATGCTGGAATAACCTTAGAACTAGATTCCTACAATAATCCAGAAGGTGGTTTTAATAACAGAAGTAGAGAGAATTCTGTTTTTAATAATCCTTCTGGCATGGTTACAGATGCAAAAGGAAATGTATATATAGCAGATAGCCAAAATCACATGATACGTAAGATAACGATGAAGGGAGTTGTTACAACACTTGCAGGTGATGGTATCATAGGCAACCAGGATGGCACAGGCAATAAAGCACGATTTAACCATCCACTTGATATAGCAGTAGCGAAAGATGGTAGCCTATATGTTGCTGATACATTAAACCATTTAATACGTAAGATCACTACAAAAGGTGAAGTTATAACCCTAAATGCGTCATCAAATCGAACGATAGAACTAGCGGACGGGCTAGTAGAATTAACCGGCGATTACAAAGATGGTAACTTAGCTGATTCTAAATTTAATGAACCTTCTGCTCTTGCTCTTGATAGCAAAGGTAATTTATATGTTAGTGATACGGGGAACCAACTAATAAGATATATTGACTTTTCTACAAATAAGGTATCAACAGTAGCTGGAAATATAAAGAATGCCATCAAAGGCAGTGATGATTTGTATATAAAAGGAGGCTTTTTAGATGGTAGTGCCCTTAAAGCTACTTTTAATTATCCAAAAGGTATCGCTGTTACAAAAGATAACGGCCTAATAATTGCTGATAGCTTAAATCATATGATACGTTATTTATACAATGGAAAGGTTACAACAGTAGCTGGTAGTTTATTGGGTGAACATGGCTATGATGATAGCTTAGGCTCTACTCTTTTACACACACCTACCGATGTTCATATATTAAAAGACAATAGCATCTTAATTGTAGATAGTTATAATAACCTCATCCGTAAATTAACTTTAAAGAATACCAAAGACCAAAGCGTTTTAACGAAAGATACGATTAAAAAGTTAAGTAGTGATAACACACAAGATATAAATAAGAATGATGAAGCCGCAAATAATACAACACGATATGCAAGCATAAACACTGTTAATGGTGTTGCATATATTTATAAAGGTACTGGTATAAAACCAATAAGAGCTTTTAGTGGATTAACACTCTCTCATGGCGATCATATAAGAACTGAAGCGAATTCTAGTGTAATTATTACAACACAGGATCGAGAGGATGAGATCATTATAGATGAAAATGCAAGTATCTACTTATCCGATTTAAGAAATGTGGATGATAGCAAAAAAACTAGACTATACATATGGAATGGTGTTACATGGGTTACAGCTAGTAGTTTAGAAAAATCTAATGATGTATTTGAGCTTGAAACTTACAAAGCTAACATGAATATCCGTGGCACTAATCTTTTAGTTGGAATTAGCCCTGTGACTGGTTTACCTTATTTTTATATTGCATCTGGG
>JAFAEB010000391.1 GCA_023424235.1 Bacillota bacterium | reverse complement strand
GTATCAAGGGTTTCAAAATATAAGTTTTCATTAAAGGTATCATTTTCTAGTATACTTCCTTCAGAAAAAGTAATTGTATCATCATATTCGGTTGGAGATGTAGTAGGAAATATATTGGATGGGGTAGAAATTATTGGTGATTTATTATCCATATAGTTCAATAACCAACTTTTATCGTATTGTATAAGGTATATAATGATTATAGCTAAAAGTAGGATGAAACTTATAACCATAAAAATAAAACTCTTTTTTTTAAAGCTCATTAAGAACCTCCATTTTCAATTGCATAGCGATTATTTATTGCTTCTATATTATATTTTATCTGAAGCAAGCTTTTTCTATTTCTAGAATAATAAGAATTAATAATGTTTTGCATAATACTCTCACAATCTTCAAAACTTTTAGTGGGGACCATAATAATATATTGAGCTTTACTATACCTAGCTACAATATCACTTCTTCTTAAACAAGAAGAAATTGTGTCTAATAAGCGTTCCATTACTATGTTTAGAATATCTAATGACGGGATCGTACCATTCGATTGGGTAATGGTTAATAAACATATATAGACGTAACGTGATGCTTCGCTTTGTCTTGCTTCTAATCGATATACTTCTTGAAAAAAACCATATTCACATACAAAAGCACCAGATGTTTGATTTTCTTCTTCTAACTCCATCTTTATTACACTTAAATCTGTTTGTAATTTTTTCTGAACCTTCATAATTAACTGATACAAAGCTCGTAACTCTGTGGAAGGTTTCACACCTAAAATCTTATATATAGTTTCAATAGAAGCTTTATATTGACTTAAAGCTGCCGAATTATTTCCGTGATATAAATAAGCTTTAATTAATAATATATGTATTTTTTCATCAAAGGAATCAATTTGTATTGCATAATTTAATACGTTTAGCATTTCTTCATATTGTTGTTCTGATTCTAGGAGTATTGCTAGAGATTTAACAGCAGACAAAAATAAATTATGATAATGGGTAGTTAAAGGCATTACCCACAATTCATTGGAATAATTGGATAAAAAGTTTCCTTTATATAAATAAATAGCTTCTTTGTATAACCTGATTCTTCTTATTGGGTCAAGTTCGAAATATGAGGCCATTTTTATATTATTCTCAAATATTTCGATATCTATTTTACAAGGTAAGGAGTTGTTCCATTTGTATGAATTTCCAGTTGTTAAAATTAAGTATTCATTCTTTATATGAATCGGCTCTAATAAAATACGTATTCGATAGAAAAGATTTTTCAAAGCATTTTCTGGATTAGAGCATTCAGTATGACCCCAAATAACATCTATGTATTCACTTTGTGATATGTTTTTATTTCGATAGGTTATCATATAAGCAAGTAATTTCCATAATTTTTTTGAACGATTTACACTTTCATGAATTCTACATGTGTCATAAGTCAGTTCAAAACCACCAAACATTGAGATGATTAGTTCTTCACTAGGATTTTGAATCTTATTATCCATTATTTTACCTCCTTAAAAATAATTCGAAAGAAGAAAAGTTTTGTGACTATTTTGTGACCGTTCTTATGTATAGTTAGATTCAACAAGTAAATCATATATGATTTGTCTGAATGTAATTCCTACAAACAGTATATTAACAACTAGATCTCAATTATGATTAATTTCTAACAGTTGGATGGGAGGTTTTAATGGTTTCAAAAATTAGTAACATAATATTAACTATCTTTATAGTTTTCACACTTATTACCGCAGCTGCATTAGTATTACCTAAGTTATTTGGCTACCAAATTTATGGTGTGCTTAGTGGTAGTATGGAACCAAGTTTTCCCGTGGGAAGTATCGTATATGTAAAAGAAATAAAGGCAAGCGAAGCAATTGTTGGAGATCCAATCACATTTTATATAGAAGGTAACGATAAGGTAGTAGCAACACATCGTATTATCGAAATTAATGCAGAGGAAAAACAGTTTATTACAAAAGGTGATGCCAATGAAGTAGTAGATGCTGAGCCAGTATCCTTTCATAGATTAATCGGTAGAGCTGAGCGAAACATACCATTTCTTGGTTATATAGCTATGTATATACAAACGAAACAAGGAATTATTGCAAGTATAGGAGTATTTTTGTTTATTGTATTTTTATCATTGTTAGGTGATGTATTAAAAAAAGAAGTAAATAAAGATTCTAACAATGATTTAATAATAGGAACAAATGTGGACGCAATTGATGTGAAAAGTAAAGATTCAATCGTCAGAGAGAACCAAGAACTAAGTGAGAACAATAAAGTTGAACTGAATCGTGATTTAGAGGAAGATACCTTTTATGAGTGAAAGGAAAAGGTGTATGTAGAAGTACAAAAGCCATTTGAATAAGTAATCCTGTTTAAGAAATTAATACGAATGAGTTATCTTATATGATTAAAATTTAGAAGGAATGGAGGTGTTAAGGTGAAAAAGAAAAATCTTCTTATAGGAGTTATTGCTTGTATCATGCTTTCTATATTAGCAATTGGAGGAACTATAGCATGGTTAACTGACCAAGAACAGGTTACAAACGTAGTTACAGTCGGAAATGTTAATATTGAAATTATAGAGGACTGGGATGAAAAAGATGGTAGAAATATAGTGCCTGGAGTTGATGTGACAAAGGTAGCTACAGTTAAGAATAATGGTGCAAATCCAGCCTATATACGTGCTAAAGTTATACTTAGTAATGAATATTTTAATGAATATGTAGATATTGATTTTAATATAGCTGGACCAGATTATAAATGGTTTAAGGATGGCGACTATTATTATTATACAAAAATTGTTCCACCAGGAGAGATTACAGAAGCTTTGTTTTCAAAGTTTGTTCTTAGTGAGACTTATATTGAACCACCAATAGGGGGGCAACCTGGTTTTAACATTGATGTATATGCTGAAGCAATTCAATCCCAGGGTTTTGAGCCAAGTGATACATCATCAGTAGAATTTAAAAATGCGATTCTTGATGCGTTTGATAATTATACACAGCAAACTGCGCCATAGGAGTGAAATAACATTACCTTCGTAATAGCTGTACATAAGAGAACCATCATTGTTGTTATATGACTTGACTTGTTTAATATCTTATAATGAAGATGACTTATTAATTTAATCGATTAAATATTTTTAATGCCGCCTTTAATCGATTAAATAGCTAGAAAGTACTTACAGAAATTTAACTTAGATGAGATTTATATAGACGAAAGAAATAAACTTACCAAAGAATTTATAAAAATTATAATATTTTAAAATTAAAATTGGAGGAAATGAAATGAAAAAGAAATTAGGATTATTAGTATTTGCAGGTGCATTATCAGCATTTTTAGTGGTAGGAAGTACATTAGCTTGGTTTACAGATAAAGAAACAGCAACAAATACCTTAACAATGGGTAAGGTTGAGATCGAATTATATGAAGAAGCAGAGTCTGAAGAGAAAAGAGTAGTTTCTGGTGAAGATGGCTTAACATTTGATAATGTTGTACCAGGTGATGTTTTAGTTAAAAAAGTGGATGTTAAAAATGTTGGTACAGTTGATGCTTATATTCGTGTAAAAGTAACTTCTGAATTAGAAAATTTATTAGATATTCAACCTAATTGGACAAAAATAGGTGATTACTATTACTATAATAATAGTGTTGAAAAAAATGATTTTACCCCTCATTTATTTACAAAAGTTATTATTCCAGGAACATGGAATAATGAAATGGCTGAGAAGAGTTTTAATATCTTTATTGAAGCCCAAGCGATTCAAGTTGATAATTTCTATCCAACAGGAACAGATACCTTCAGCGTTACTGGTTTAGCTCATGCTTGGGAAAATCAATAATATTAAATTGCAATTTATTTATATACTACACCATACAGCCTTGTATGGTGTAGTAATAATATTGTAATTTAGAAAGGAAGGTGCTATGAAAAGGAACTTTAGATATAAAATACTTGGTTTCTATATGACCTTAATGATTCTTACTACTTTGATATTTCGTCCTATTAATATAAATGCAGATAGCAAAGCTACCTTTCAAAATGGCATGTTGGTTTTAACTCCAGAAGGAATTAATGGTGCTAAGCCTGATTTTTTTAAAGAGCATACAAGTAATCTTCTTCCTGGTGATACTCGTACCTTTGCCATAACTTTAAAAAACAATAGCTCAGAAAGAGTAAAATTTTACTTTTGGGCAAGTGATACTGATTTTGCTAGCAATGAGAATGGTAAGGAAGTATCTGATAGGCTGTTATCCTTGATAGGTCTTAAAATTGAGATGTTAGATTCAAGTGTAATATACCTTGGCCCTGCTAGTGGTAGGGGGGATTCTCATGCAGGTGCTTCAAAAATTATAGGTACAGGAAGAGCAGATGCAATACCGCTAGGCTGGCTAGAATCCAATACTTCTAAAACTATGAATATCACTATAAATGTACCTACAACGCTTGACAATGACTATCAAGGAGTACTAGCAGCAGTTGATTGGACATTCTTATGTGAAATTTATGAAACACCTATAACACCCACACCACCACCGACGAATCCACCAGTTGTAACACCAACCCCAACGACACCTCCGACAATAACGCCTGAAATTACACCTGAGGTAACACCTGAGTTAACTCCGGAGGTAACACCTGAGGCTTTGCTTGAAGATGATAGTAGTTTAGAAGAGAATGAGATATCTGAAGGTGATGGTGGAGAAACGGATGAGACCCCAGAAGGTATCATTATTATTAATGATAAGGATCTAGGTAAGTTACCACAAACAGGTACGGTAGCAGGTATCGTTGGTAACAGCAGCAAAATAAGTTCAGTTGTATTTTTACTCTTAGTAGTTTGCTTCATTTTAGGATATTGGAAAAATAAAATGAAGAATACCTCTAACTAACTGTAATAATAAAAATGACTAGCAGCAATCATCTACGGATATGAAATCTTATTTGATGTTGTTTAAGGTAAAAATGAATAGAGGTGAAAGAAATGAAAAATTTATGGAAAAAGTATTGGTTTAAGCGATACGTAGCTCTATTTCTGTCAGTTGTGTTACTCATATCTGGTGGTTACTCTGTAAGAGCGATTGATATGATCTATAGTGATCAGAATCACCATTATTTAATATATAACAATATTGATGCATTATTTGAAAAAATGTCTCTCGCATATCAAGAAAATAATTTTGCGATTTTAGGAGAGAATGTATTTCTTCCGATGGAAGAAGCAACAATGATTGAAAGTGGTGAAGAACTATTAATAGAAATAAATCAGAAGTTAAGCGGTAAATATCTAATTGAAACTATATATGTATCAGATGGCCTAACATTGTATTTTACTGCAGATGTATTAACATTAGAAATATTTCTGTTACTTTCAAATGCAACAAAGGAGGAGCATTCCTTTACAATAATTTTTGCAGATGGTATGGAATTTGATGAAATTGCTACAGCATATTCATTTGAAGCAAAAGAATTAGAGCTTGTACCAACAGTTACACCAGTAAGTGGAGCTGCTATTGTTATTAATCCTCCTGAGCCAGTTGATAATGATGATAATACTGGAATTACTGATCCTGTAGAAGAGCAGGATGATGAAGTAATTACTGACCCAGTAGAAGACGAGGATGACGAAG
>JAFAEB010000137.1 GCA_023424235.1 Bacillota bacterium | reverse complement strand
GATTTTAGGTTTATTCGGATTTTTATTATTAGGAGTGGCTTATTATTTAGCAGTAACGATTGAGTCTCCATTAGCTGCCCTTTTATGGTTCTTTGCAGCAGTCGTTATGGTTATTATAGGAACTTATCTAATATTTATTGCAGGTTCCGTCTTGTTTTGCCGTATTCTACAAAAAAATAAAGGATATTACTATAAAGCAAATCATTTTGTATCCGTTTCTTCCATGGTATATCGTATGAAAAGAAATGGTGCAGGTTTAGCATCTATCTGTATTCTTGGCACAATGGTACTTGTTATGATAACTGGTTCTGCATGCCTTTATTTTGGAGCAGAAGATAGCCTTCATAAACGTTATCCACGGGATATATCATCTGATACTACAGTGAATTCCATTGCAGATTTTAACTATGACGAAATTAAAACACTTCGTGCTAAATTGGAAGACCTTATCAGTGATAATCATGTTGTTCCGATTGATTTATTGGATTATAGAACCGCTATTATTACAGGCTTAGTAAAAGATGGAGTATTAGATGTAAGGGTTGACACTATTAATTTTGCTTCCGATACTTACAATGAACTGCGACAAATCTATTTTGTTCCTTTAGAAGATTATAATAGAGTAATGGGAGAAGATGAAGTACTAGAAGGGAATGAAGTTCTTATTAGCACTGTAAGAACGGAATATAACAGTAATACCTTTACAATTAAAGACGGTACTAGCTTTACAATTGCTAAAAAAGTAGATGACTTTGTAGGTAGTGGTGATATGGCAATGAATATTATACCGTCCATTATTGTTGTGTTACCTGATTTCGATTTACTTGGTAACCTTCTAGATATGAAAGACTATAATGGAAATAAGATGTTAAGACTTCATTGGTATTATAGTTTTAATACAGATGAAGTTAGCGAAAATGAAATTGATCTAAAAAATCAAATACGTGACTTATTCCGTAATATGGACATTGAAGAGAATGAAGAAGGTCTTATATATTCTTATTATGTTGAAAGTCTTGAAGAAAATCGTAACGATTTTTATAGTACCTATGGTGGAATATTCTTTATCGGAATTATGCTTAGTATTGTGTTTATATTTGCTACTGTATTAATTATTTATTATAAACAGATGTCAGAAGGATTTGAAGATCAGTCAAGATTTGAAATTATGCAAAAGGTTGGTATGTCAAAGAAAGATATAAAGAAAAATATTAACTCACAAATGTTAACCGTATTCTTTATGCCATTAATAGCTGCAGTAATGCATATATCCTTTGCATTCCCTATGATTCGTAGGTTATTAATGCTTTTTAATGTTAGAAATCTGACCTTATTATTAACAACTGCAGGTATTAGCGTAATTATATTTGCAATTTTCTATACTTTAGTATATCGTATTACTTCAAATGCTTATTACTCTATTGTAAGCGGTCGAAAATAAGTATTGTAATAAAGAAAGGCTATTTCTAACTAAATTATATTAGTGTTATACAGAAAGGCTATATCTAAACTAAATTATATTAGTGTAGAAATAGCCTTACTTTTAGTAGTTAACTGCTAATTTTTGATTCATATTATTACCAGCAATACCTGGTTTGGTCATAGCATATGGATTAAGTATGTCATTTAATTCCTGCTCTGATAAAAGTTTATCTCTTATTATTAATTCACGTACAGATGCACCAGTTATAATTGCCTCTTTAGCGATACGAGCTGTAGCATCATATCCTAAGTATGGACAAAGGGCTGTTATTATCCCTACACTCTTATCAACTAACTCTTTGCAATGTTGTTCGTTAGCTGTAATTCCAATGATACAATTATCAACCAATGTTCGAACTGCTAATGTTAATGTTTCAATGGATTGAAATAGTTTATAAAAAATGATTGGCTCAAATGCATTTAACTCAAGCTGCCCTGCCTCTGCAGCAACGGTTATGGTCATATCATTTCCGATTATATTAAAAGCAACTTGATTGACTACCTCTGGAATAACTGGATTGACTTTTCCGGGCATAATAGAGGAGCCATTTTGCTTTGCAGGTAAATTGATTTCTCCAAAACCTGTTCTTGGTCCAGATGACATTAATCTAAGATCATTGGACATTTTTGATAGATTCACTGCGCAACCTTTTATTATATTAGATGCAAATACATAAGCATCCATGTTCTGAGTTGCATCAATTAAGTCTTTTGCTTGATGAAATTTATGACCTGTTACAATGGATATATTAGGGACAATTCGGTGTAAATATTGTACATCGGTATTTAGGCCTGTACCAATCGCAGTTCCCCCCATATTAAGGTAGCGAATCTCTTCCTTTGCGTTTTCGATACGCTTAATATCCCTTTTAATTGCTTCACTATAGGACTTAAACTCTTGCCCTAAACGAATTGGAACAGCATCTTGTAACTGTGTTCTTCCCATTTTTATTACATGGTCAAATTCCTCAGCTTTATGTACTAATGCGATATATAATCTTGATAATTCTTCTTGTATTTTTAATAATAATTTTATGATTGTAATTCGTCCACAGGAGGGAAAGACATCATTTGTGGATTGACCATAATTCACATGATCATTTGGATTAACAATAGTATAATCCCCCTTTTCACCACCTAAAATTTCAATGGCACGATTCGCAATTACTTCATTTGCGTTCATATTAAGAGAAGTTCCAGCCCCACCTTGAATTGGATCTACAATAAACTGGTCATGGAGTTGTCCCGAGATAATTTCATCGCAAGCTTTTACTATGGCATCACAAAGTTTCTTTTCTAATCGGCCTGCTTCAAAATTAGTAATTGCTGCTGCTTTCTTTATCTCTGCAACACTATTAATCATTTCCTTATGCATGCCTAAACCAGTAATATTGAAATTTTCATAGGCACGCGCAGTTTGAACTCCATAGTATACATCCTTTGGCACTTCTTTCACTCCAAGGGAATCCTTCTCTACTCTATAATTTATCGTACTATCTTCTACTTTCAATTTAATACCCCCTAAATAAAGTGTTTCGTCATTTAGTTATTATATATTCCATTCTAAACATAATCAAATATATATATTTATATAGAATGAATATAAAATAAGTTATAAACATCTGGACTTTTTGGGGTAATTATAAAGTAGCAATTTTCAAAAACTCCTCTACTGCTCGAGTCATATATTTACTTTGTTTATTATAAAAGTAAACTTCTCTACTAGCATATTGATTATCTAGTTTATAAAAAATAAGTTCAGAATTACTGTTAACCTTCTTTGCTAAGGTATCACTTATAAAAGTTATACCCATTCCGTAACGTGCTATGTTATATGCAGTTGCTAATTGATCTAACTCTAGTACAGTTTTAGGTGTAAAACCACTATTTTGGCACATTCTATTTGCACGTGTACGACTATCATTCCCAGTTTTTAATAAAACAAAGAGTTCATCCTTAAAAATTTCTAGAGGAACGCTTTTCGTCGTATCATCTAAATGTTTGGAGTTTATGATATCATCAATTGTTAGTTGATATTCTCTCGCTCTTTCATTTGATGGAAAACTAGGATGCGCCATAAGAATTAGATGTTCCTTAAACAGAAAATGTTTCGAGCAAATATCATCATCAAAGGAATAATTATCGATGACTAAATCCAATGTACCTGATAACAACTGCTGTTCTAATAAACCAGTATTAGATTCTACAAGTTTTACCTCTACCTGAGGGAAGCTACGGGTAAAATCTGTTATTATAGCTGGAAGAATATAAGACGCATATATGTTATTTGATCCTATAGCGATTTTCCCTGTTTTTAATTCATTTAAATTATTTAAGTAATTATCAAAGCTATTCTCAACATCCATAATCTTTTCGATACATTTTATATACTCTTCACCACATTCAGTAAGCTTAATTGGATATGTGCTTCTATCAAAAATAGGCGTCCCTATACTTTTTTCAATTTTCTTGATACTAGCACTTAATGCTGGTTGAGAAATATAAAGATTTTGAGCTGCTCTTGATATACTCTTTTCTTTGTATACTTCATAAATATACTCCTTACCATGAAACATAATTTACCTCCACAAATCTTAAGTATTCGTTATCTATTCATACCTAGCAAAGCAGTATTAGATAAAAAACCAACTTAACGATCAGTTGGTTTTTCATATCATAATTGGTGAAAACATTAAATCTATATTTTATGTAAGTATTACACAAGTAGATTATATTATTATTTAAAACATTTATTATTACATAAGTAGATTAAATTATCTTTAGTGTAAACTGTAAGAATATTACTGTCAATATATATTCTAAACGAAACATTTGAATTAACCTGGTATAATGATTTAAGTCTGCAAATTGAGGTTGAATAAAAAAGTACAAAATATATGATAATGAACCAACAAAATATAAATTACTGTCCAAACTGTAATTCATAATGTAACAATACATTGCACTGATTCCTGCGATAAGTAGCCAAGTACAGCTACAGTCATAAAATAAAATATAGCGACTACTTCCCACAGCAATAATATTACTCTACATTATTCTATCATAATTTATATGAAATTCTCATTTATAGCACGAAATGTGCCTCCTACCGCACGAATCGTAACTTTTTACCATACAGTAGGAAATTTTACTTTGTATATGAGCTTACATAAAAAAACTGGGAGTATCGATTCACCCCCAGTTTTTTTGCCTTTATTATTTAGTTTTCATATACTCCATATATCATACGAAGAATTACAGAACTTATAGTTAATTCAATTTAATTCATATACTCACTTCTACCTAAAACTTATCAATTTTTCTTATACTGCGTACCATCAAGTCCAATATAATAATCTCCTTTATGTATTAACTTGGAAATAGGAACGATATTATATCCTTTATCCTTAAGTCCAATAATAACTGCTTCTAGGGCTTCTGTCGTGTACTTTGAACCATTGTGCATTAATATAATGGAACCATTATCTAAATTCTCATTCATTAATACATTGTCGATAATTGATTTTGCGCTATAATCCTTCCAGTCCTTTGAATCCACATCCCATTGAATACAATAATAATCTAACTCTCTTGTGGCATCAATAAGATCATTGCTAAAATCACCATAAGGTGGGCGGAATAAACTCATTTCAATTCCCGTTAATTCCAAAATTCTATTATGTACCTTCTTGATTTCTTCCATACTTTGGTCCTTTGTTAACTGGGACATATGTTTATGACTCTCACTATGATTTCCTAAATCATGACCCGCTTTCGCTATTGCCTTTACATCATCAGGATAAGTTGAAACCCAATCACCTGTCATAAAGAAGGTAGCTTTTACACTATATTTATCTAAGATGGCTAGGGTGTCGGATATATCTTCATTTCCCCATGCTGTATCAAAAGTGAGTGTTACTTTTGCTTCGTTTGTACTTACACTATAAATAGGAAGTTCCTTTGCGTTAGCAGATTTGGTAACAGTAACTACCTTTGGTATGTATTTAATTCCTAGGCCAATTATAACTAGTAACGTTAATACAACAATACCAGTTTTAACGAAGAATTTTACCTTTTCACTTTGGATTTCAAATTCCATAAAATCACCCAATACATTAATTAATATTAATATATTGGGCAAATTGTTTAACTATTCCTAAACATACAAGTATTCTTTATTTAAGCTCTTAATTAGCTCAATAAAATCTAGATCTAAGTCAGTAAATCGTCTCATTTAACACATAACAATCTCAGCAATATGAAAATCACATATTGCTAAATCATGAAAATCAGAATCGATTTGTACAATTGGATCAATTATATTTTGTGGTGGAATATACACAATTTCACCTAAAGTTCCATTACATAATTTCACTTTGGAACCAATATAATTTACTGAAATATTAGTTAAAAATGTATGTAATATAGTATTATCAAATTGATACATGCCAGTTGTTAAAAACATTTTAAATGCTTCAAAAGGTGTCTCTTTTTCCTTGTATACTCTTTTTGAAGTTATAGCATCATAGACATCTGCTATGGATACGATTTTAGCATAGAGATTAAGTTCATTTCTAACATGGTTATTAGGGTAACCTGTATTATCCTCTCTTATATGATGCATTAGAATCGTATTCTTAACGTCCATTGGTATATCA
>JAFAEB010000354.1 GCA_023424235.1 Bacillota bacterium | reverse complement strand
TTATTATTTTGATATCTCTACATCACAAGGAATCGAAGAAGGTATAAAAGAGGCTTTAGGTGCCTATGCACCTTCTTTATTTATACGAAATCGATTTGAGGACGCACAACAGGAAAAACAACTTATGACCGTTATGTCCATCTTTGCATATGGATTTATTACACTAATATCTTTAATCTGTATGACTAACCTATGTAATACAATAGCGACAAGTTTTGCTTTAAGAAGAAGGGAATTTGCCATGTTAAAAAGTGTTGGTATGACACCAAAGACTTTTCATCGTATGATACGATATGAAAGTCTATTATATGGTATTAAAGCCTTATTATACGGGTTACCAGTTAGTTTATTTATTACTTACAAAATATATCAGGTAGTAAATTCAAGCTTTACTTCAAGGTTTATCTTTCCAATTACTACTTATGTAGTTGGTATTGTATCCGTATTTTTAGTTGTAGGAGTTGCAATGGCATATTCAACCTTTAAAGTAAGGGATGAGTCTATCATTGATGGATTGAAGTCTGAGATAGAATAAACATAGATATAAAGCTAGTTAAGAAGCAGGAGTAAAAATCGTAATTTAGTTAGGTTTTTACTTCTTGCTTTCATATAATTTATAGAACCTTTTTTAGTAAATTGTAAATTATTAAATCTAATAGTATACTAACATTCGTTTAAACGAATACTATCCTTAAAAAAGAAAGGATATTTTGCATGAAAGATAAGGATATGTATTCAGCGAATGAAATAAAGGGTCAAAATCAACCCATCCCAGGGAAGGAGAGTAAAATGAATCCAGAACCCATTTATGATAATCCAGATAAGAAGGGAACTGGAAGGTTACTTCATAAAACAGCAATCGTTACCGGTGGTGATAGTGGAATTGGAAGAGCAGTTTCGGTTGCTTATGGGAAGGAAGGCTGTAATGTTGTTATTGTTTATAATATAGCAGATGATGATGCGAATGAGACCAAAAAAGTGATTGAGTCTTACGGTGGAAAGGCCTTACTAGTAAAAGGTGATATTGGTGATAGTAGTTTCTGTAATGAAATAGTTGAAAAAACTATAAAAGAGTTTAAAGGGATTGATATCTTAGTGAATAATGCAGCAGAACAACATATGCAAAAATCCATTGAGGATATTACAGATGAACAATTACTATCTACATTTAAAACGAATATATTCTCAATGTTTTACCTTACAAGAGCTGCACTTCCTCATCTGAAAGAAGAAAGTACGATTATTAATACTAGTTCAATTACAGCTTTTGCAGGTAACAAGGATCTACTTGATTATTCTTCTACCAAAGGAGCAATATCAGCTTTTACAAGATCACTATCTACTAACTTAGCAGATAGGAAAATAAGGGTAAATCAAGTTGCTCCTGGACCAATATGGACTCCTCTTATTGTATCTACTCTTGATAAGAGTGTTGTTGAGAACTTTGGTAAAACTACTCCACTTAAAAGACCAGGTCAACCAGTTGAACTTGCAGAAGCATATGTGTATTTAGCAACTTCTGATTCCTCCTACATGACTGGTCAAACAATTCATATTAATGGTGGTTCAATTATAAATGGTTAGTTAAAAAGATGAGAGGTAATCCATATTCTTGGATTGCCTTTTTTTCAATATTATTTAGGTTTGATTTGCTTTTATTAGTAATATATGGGATAATTATTTGCAAGTGTATTAATCATAGATTTAGGTATAAAGACCTTATTTAAATTATACAAGTCTTTTGACTCCCGAATCACCATTAAAAATTAATAAATGAATCGGAGGTCAGATGAATTCAATTCTCATTCGTGGTATTATTATTTTAATTCTTATCACCATAAGCTTTGTTATTAGTAAAAGTAGAAATAAGTTTGCTAACATTAGCTACATGATAATTACTACTATACTATCGGCATATGGATTTATGCGAACGTGGATGTTAACAAGGGAATTAGATATGGAGTTGCTTCGTTATCATTTAGATGGACATATAGACTATGAATTTATGATATGGGCCTTTCATAAATATAAAGTAGTTGCAGTTATTTCACTATATGCGACTACAGCAATTCTTTTTATTTGCAGTTTAGCTAGTATGTTCATGAAGCGTAAACATGTAACTAATAATACATGGATTGTTTATCTAGTTAATATCTATCGAATTATAATAATTGTATTTAGTATGGTTTATTCTTACTTCACGTTTAATAAACACTTTAGTCTTGTAAATTATATAGTTGAACTAGCTATAGCACAATGTCTAATTGTATATCAACCACTTATAATGAAAAGAAGGTGGTATGACAAATAATGATAAGCAATAATTTGATGACGCTACAGAATGAAAACATTACAGAATGTTAACATTACAGAATTACATTACAAAATGAAGAACACATAAATTATAAGTTGAAAGGTAACATGAAGATGATAGATTATATAGATTATGCAAATAAAGTACTACCTTTATATCCAATATCTTCTACCAAGATCGAATTTATAAGGCACAATGAAAACATGATCTTTAAGATTATAGATGATATACATAATGATATTTATGTACTTAGAATCCATAAATCAAAAATCATAGGCTTTTCTGGGTTGCAACACACCTATGCCTGTTTAAAATCTGAAATGGAATTTCTAGATCACTTAGCCAAACATACAACATTATCGATTCAAGAACCGATTTATACATGTAATGGAGAATTAGTTGCTATATCTATGGATGATGAGAGCCATACTCCCCTATATGCAACCTTACTAAAATGGATAGAAGGTAATACGCTAGACCTATCCAATGATGTTGAAGATGAAATTATCCATACATTTGGAATCAACGTAGCTAAGTTACATAAGGGTTCTATGGAGTTTAAGCCTAGCAAAGATTTTAAGAGACCAGCCTATTCCATTGAAGAACTAGAAAAAGCATTAAAAGACCTAGAATATGGTGTTGAAGTAGAACTATATGATTTGGAACAATATAAGCTAATGACAAAAGTAGCTGCAAAAGTAATTGATAACCTTAAGGCATTAGATAGTAGAAGTAACGCATGGGGATTAATACATGCAGATTATCAACCTGGCAATATTATTGTAAGTAATGGTAGTCTATCTTTTATTGATTTTTGCTTATCTGGATACGGGTATTATCTGTTTGATTTAGGTAGTGCTGGTACCATAGTTAAAAGTGAAAAACGAAATATATTTTTAGATGGATATGCTTCTATATTACCATTTTCTTACGAAGATTTAATCTATGTGGATAGCTTAATATTTTATGATAGCTTAATAAGTTATAATTTATTTATTAAAGATGCCGATAATAGAGGTTGGATTAAAAAGAGTGCTGAAAAACTATGTAATGAATTTTACCCAAAATTCCTAAATGGTGAAACGGTATTTTATTTATTTTAAAATAATAGGGTGCAATAAGTAAAGGAAAAGTTAACATTATGATTATATTAATTGGTGGGGTAAGCTGTACAGGAAAAACCAATATGTCCCAGAAATTATTAGAAAAGTATCATATACCATATTTATCAATAGATCATATTAAGATGGGATTGATACGTGGTAATCGCTATTGTGACTTTAAAGCGACAGACAGGGATGAAGAAATAGCAGAAAAGATATGGCCAATTATCAAAGGAATTATTAAGACAAATATTGAAAATGATCAGCATCTAATTATAGAAGGCTGCTATATTCCAACTACTTATAAGGATGATTTTGAACCTGAGTACCTAAAACATATAATTTTGCTGTACCTAGGTTTTTCCAAACATTATATTGATAGTCAATTTAAGTCTAGTATACTTACCTATAAAAGTATCATCGAGTATAAAGAAATGGATGAAGATTATATGAATATCGATAATTTTATCAAACTCCATTATGAACAAGCGCAGCTATGCGGAAAAAACCATATGAATTACTTTGAAATTTGTGAAAGTTACGAGGATGAAATAATAAAAATATATGAATGGATTGATGAAAAGACTAAGGCTATTCGTAATTTAAAATTTAACATTTAAAATATCAAATAGGATTCAATTTTGATTAACATTATCTCAAATCCATAAATTTCACAAAAAGGAACAAAAACTATATATTTTTACTTAATTATGTAATATAATTTGAATAATGAAAAGAATTAATGTTTTGAAAGGAAATGATATGAAAAGCAATTTATTAATAATGTTAAAAGGATTTCTTATTGGTTCTTCCATGAGTGTCCCAGGTGTAAGTGGTGGAACTATGGCCATCTTATTAGGTATCTACGATAGGTTAATTAGTACCATTAGTAACTTTTTTAAAGATATAAAGAAAAATATCTTCTTTTTAATGAAATTTTGCATTGGGGCAGCAGTGGGTATTGCCTCATTAGCTTTTGTGATTACATGGTTATTAGAGAAATTTCCAGTTCCTGTATCTTTCTTTTTCTTAGGTGCAGTTATAGGAGGTATTCCTGCATTATATAAAAAGACCAATATGTCAACCCTTAAATTTTCAGCAGTAATATATTTTATAATCGGCCTAGTGTGTGTTATCTCCATTGGTGCAATTCCACTTGGAAGTATTGATGTTACTTCGGGTTCTGGTTTTACTTATTATATTATGATGTTCTTAACGGGAATCTGTATTGCAATGGCTTTAGTATTACCTGGCATCAGTACTTCTCACATGCTAATTGTATTAGGAATGTACGATGATTTACTTCTAGCAATTACCAAGTTCGATATAATCTATATCGGTATATTAGGTGTTACTACACTACTTGGAATATTTATTATTACCAAGCCATTAGAATGGTTAATGAATCGCTATTCTTATCAAACATATTGTATTATCATAGGTTTTGTTTTAGGTTCTACGTCCGAAATATTTAGTGATATTATTTTCCCAGCTATACCAGATAATGCGAACATCACTTGGTGGGTATCCTCTGTCTTGCTATCTATCGTTACCTTTATATTAGGGTTTAAGGGGATTAATTCATTATCCAGATTTTCTAACGATTAATGAGGATACTAACATAATTCTTTAGATAATTCGTTTATATCTTTCGTTAATTGCTTATTTAAAATTTACACATTAAGCTTTAAATTACAGATGCATCCTAAATTAGGGTGCATTTTTTCTCATTTTATTGTTGCATATTGATAAAACTAGGAATATAATGTAAAAATCATATTATAAGGAGAACTCATATGGAAATTTATATTCGAGATATGTGTGAGAATGATTACCCAGCTGTAGCTGAGATTTATGGACAAGGCTTAGAAACAAAATGCGCTACTTTTCAAACTGAAATCCCCTCATATGAAGATTGGGATAAAGGTCATTTAAAAATATTAAGATATGTGTCTGTTGATGAGATGAATCAGGTAGTAGGTTGGGCAGCTTTATCTCCTGTAAGTAGTCGATGCGTATATCGTGGGGTAGCAGAGGTTAGTATTTATATCTCCGCTAATCATAGGGGAAAAAAGATAGGCTCCATTTTACTAGATGAGCTAATTATCAATTCTGAAAAACATGATATTTGGACACTTCAATCTTCAGTGATGGAAAAAAATATAACAAGTATAAAGTTACATAGCAAAGTAGGTTTCCGAGTAGTTGGTTATAGAGAAAACATTGCAAAAGATGCAGATGGACAATGGCAAAATACGGTTCTCCTTGAGCGAAGAAGTAAGGTAGTCGGAATATCCTAACCCTTTATTAGCAACTACCTTATTTAGAATTATATATTTCATAAAAAAGTCCATACTACAATTGTAGTATGGACTTTTTTATCTACTGTTAAGCATGATAACATTATAACTATTACGGAATGACATGTTTTTCATAACTTAATTATGTTATATTGTTATAACAAAATTTATATTGTGTTTTTTTATTACATAGATAATTATGTATATTAAAAATATGTCATACATATAATCAAAGATTAATATATTGACTATATAGATAAATATCTATATAATATAATAAGTCAAATTATTTAACATAATGGAGGTAATATGAATTACTATGAAGAAAAAAGTAAATGGATTAAAGCTATAGCAGATCCAAACCGATTAAAAATACTCGATCTTTTATCCTGCGGAGAACTATGTGCATGTGATATTCAAAAACATTTCGATTTTTCACAGCCAACATTATCCCATCATATGAAATCTTTAATGGAATGCGGATTAGTAATTGGGCGTAAGGATGGAACCTGGATCAAATACAGTCTTGATTTACAAAGTGCAAATGAAATGATGTATTTTTTAATGGGAATTATAACACCTAAAAAAGAATGTATCTGTAGGAACTGTAATAAAGAGAATAATCAAAATGAATGTGATGGAGGATTAATAAATGAGTAAAAGTAAAGGAATTGGTTTTTTTGAGACCTATTTAACTTTATGGGTAATACTATGTATGATTATAGG
>JAFAEB010000211.1 GCA_023424235.1 Bacillota bacterium | reverse complement strand
ACCATTGATTGTTTGACTACCTTAATACGTGGCCAGAAGCTTCCGATCTTTTCAGGTAATGGTTTGCCTCATGATAGATTAGCCGCTCAAATTGTTAAGCAGGCTTCTCTAGGTGAGAATTCAAACGAAGAATTTGCTATTGTTTTTGCTGCAATGGGCGTAAAACATGATGTTGCTGATTTCTTCCGTAAAACCTTTGAAGAAAGTGGTGTTAGCTCCCACGTAGTTATGTTTTTAAATCTTGCCAATGATCCAGTTGTAGAGCGTCTTATTACACCAAAGGTTGCTTTAACTGCTGCTGAATATTTAGCTTTTGAAAAAGGAATGCATATTCTTGTTATTTTAACAGATATGACTTCCTATGCTGAAGCAATGCGTGAGGTATCCTCATCAAAAGGTGAAATCCCTAGTAGAAAAGGATATCCTGGCTACCTATACAGCGAGCTTGCAACCATATATGAACGCGCTGGTATTGTTCATGGAAGAAAAGGTTCTGTTACTCAGATCCCAATCCTTACAATGCCAAATGATGATATAACCCATCCAATACCGGATTTAACAGGTTATATCACAGAAGGTCAGATCGTATTAGATAGACCTTTATTCCAAAAATCAATCTACCCACCAATTAATGTTCTTCCTTCTCTCTCCCGTCTTATGAAGGATGGTATCGGTGAAGGATATACAAGAAAAGATCACCACGATCTTGCCAATCAGCTATTTTCTTCTTACGCTCGAGTATTTGATGCTAGAAATCTAGCAAGTGTAATTGGTGAAGATGAGTTATCTCCAATTGATAAGAAATATTTAAAATTTGGTATTGCCATGGAAGAAAACTTTATCTCCCAAAGAAGTGATGAAGATCGTAGTATGATTGAAACCTTAGATCTTGGCTGGAATCTCTTATCCATTCTACCAAGAGAAGAATTAGACCGTGTTGATACAAAGACCTTAGATGAATACTATAAATCTTCTGAAGAAGAAGATGAAGAAGAAGACATTTAACTTTAGAAAGGTAGTTTATTATGAATCCTAATACGTTTCCTACAAAGGGTAATTTAATACTTGCTAAGAATTCATTAGCTCTAGCGAAACAAGGTTATGAATTAATGGATAAGAAACGTAATATATTAATTCGTGAACTTATGGAGTTAATTGATAAAGCAAAGGATATTCAAACAGAAATCGATACTACCTTCAGGGAGGCCTATAAAGCACTTCAGAAAGCAAATATAGAAATGGGTATTCGTAACGTAGAGGAATTAAGTAGCACGGTGCCTGAAGAAAACTCCATTGTTATTAAGCAACGAAGCATTATGGGAACTGAAATTCCATTGGTACAGTTTGAAGAGTCAAGTAAGAAACCTACTTACTCTTTTTATTACACCCGGATCTCCTTAGATGAAGCAACCAATCATTTTAATAAGGTTAAAACCTTAACCCTAAGGCTATCTATGATTGAAAACTCCGCCTACCGACTTGCCACCAATATTAAAAAGACTCAAAAACGTGCCAATGCACTAAAAAATATTACAATTCCTTACTACATTAATCTTACCACATCCATTCAAAATTCCCTTGAGGAAAAAGAGAGAGAAGAATTTACAAGGCTTAAGGTTATAAAAGGTAGAAAAGATAAATTGAAAGAACGATAGATTAAAGTGAAAGCACTATAATTTAAAGTAAAGCACTATAATTTAAAGTACAGCACTATAATTTAAAGTGAAGCACTATAGTTTAAGTAAAGCACTATAATTTAAAGTAAAGCACTATAGTTTAAAGTGAAAGCACTATAATTTAAAGTAAAGCACTATAGTAAAAAAAAACAACTTGTAAATACAACTTTAAGACTTGTATTTACAAGTTGTTTTTTTTGTAGTAAACTATTCATTATTAATTAATAAAAGAGTTTCAACTGGAGGCACATCATGTCTAATGAGAAAATAGCAAAGCATCTACTACTTAGTCAGTGGATTAAAGATAATATATCAAACCAAACATTTCTTGTAGGTGATAAAATTCCTTCTGAAAATGAATTATCCAATCTATTTGGATATAGCAGACAAACAGTAAGACAGGCAATCGGTAATTTAGTATCGGAGGGTATCCTAACCCGTGAACATGGTAGTGGAACTTATGTGAACTTAAAACCACTCCTAAAACCGAATCCTTCTAAAACCATGCGTGTTGGTGTTATAACAACTTACCTAGACGACTATATCTTTCCAAGTATAATACATGGTATCGAGGAAGTACTAACGGTAAACGGATATACCATGTCCCTTGGAATTACTCATAATAAACCTTCTAATGAGGAGAATTGTCTTCATTCTATGATTCAAACTGGTGTGGATGGTATTATTATTGAAGGTACCAAAACTGCACTCCCTAATATGAATGAGTCCTTATACGAAGAACTGAAAGAACGTAATATTCCAACTGTATTTATCAACGGCTTTAATGGCTCTAATGTAAAATCTTATGTAGTTATGGATGATAGAAAAGCTGGAGAACTTGCTCTAGACTACTTAAATGCCAATGGTCATACGCATATTGGAGGAATCTTTAAGTCCGATGATATCCAAGGAATTAAGCGATACGAAGGATTACTAAAATCCCTTAAGAAAAATAATCACACCTTACATGATAATTCTATGATTTGGTACACAACGGAAGATTTTAAGTACTTTTTTGATGGTTCTATGGATAAAATTATTATGGAGCGCCTTAAGGATGTTACTGCTGTTGTTTGCTATAACGATCAGGTGGCTGCTGGACTTATAAAGGTGTTAAAACGAAATCACTTATCCGTGCCAGATGACAAATCCATTATTAGCTTTGATAACTCCTTTTTAGCAAAAGAGATGGTATGTAACCTAACATCTGTTATTCACCCTTCTAAAAAAATAGGAAAGAAAGCTGCTTTGATATTACAAAAACGTATGGAAGACTATTCCTATGAAGAAGAAGTAATCCTAGAACCAAGCCTTAAAATTAGAGAATCGGTAAAGGTAATTAATAAATTATAAAGCTATAAATAGTAATCTTAATAAATCATTTAATAAAAGGTGTTTATTATTATATACTTTGTTATTTTTCATATGATAAGGAGTTTATTGGTATTTTTATTATAGTGGTAGTAAAAAAGATTTAAAGACTCTTAACCTTATTGGTAATTATCCTGAACCAACCTATAATAAAATAATGATTAAGAAAATCCAAAAACTTAGGATATTACAAGGTAAGTACCATATAGGAATGAACTTTTCCCTAATACTAAAAAGCCTTATTAAAAGCCCTATTTTTCAATTATCAGATTTCAAAAGCTTACTAAATGGCATGGGCAATAATAAAAAAATATGGGATTATATGCTTTCTACTAACTTATACGACTTAAATCTTACATATGATGTTCCTGTATTTTATATTCTGGGTGATAACGACTTTCAAGCTCCTAACACCATCGCAATGAAATATTTTACTTCTATTAATGCTCCAATGAAAAAGTTATATATGCAAAAAGATGCCAGCCACTTTATGATGCTTGATAACCCAAGAGAATTTGCTTTCATTCTTAAAGACATCAATCAACTTGTAAGTAACAGTTTTATATAATATCTTTTATCTTATTATTCATCAATTTATTTTAATTCAATTTAAATTAGATAGGTTTTATTTTACTTGATTTTTATACTATGATCAGATAGAATAAAACTATAAAAAGTTGTACGTACATGTCAATTTTAAATAAGATGTATGTCCATAAAACTACAGTCATATGATTGGGTAAGAAGATTAATTTATTATCCTTCTTCCTACATAACTAATTATTAAGGAGGTATTACATAATGCCAAAGTATTCAATCGGTGTCGATTTTGGTACACTTTCTGGCCGTGCACTTTTAGTTAATGTGGAAACTGGCGAAGAATTAGCAGATGCTACTCTAGAATATCCTCATGGAGTAATGGATGAAACCTTACCAAGCGGTAAAAAACTTGCTCCTGACTGGGCACTTGAACATCCACAGGATTATTTAGATGTATTTGCTTACACCATTCCAGCTGTATTAAAACAATCAGGAGTATCACCAGAGGATGTAATCGGAGTTGGTATTGACTTTACTGCATGTACTATGTTACCAGTAAAAGCAGACGGAACACCTTTATGTTTCTTAGACAAGTATAAGGATACACCTCACGCTTACATAAAATTATGGAAGCATCACGCTGCTCAAGATAAAGCAAACAAATTAAATGAGATCGCTGAAGAAATGAAGGAAGATTGGCTACCACGTTACGGTGGTAAAATCTCTTCTGAATGGATGTTCCCAAAGATCTGGCAAACCTTAGACGAAGCTCCTGAAATCTACGAAGAAGCTGATTTCTTTATGGAAGCTGCTGACTGGGTAATCTGGCAACTAACTGGTGTTCAAACTAGAAATTCCTGTACTGCTGGATATAAAGCTATGTGGCATAAGCAAAAAGGATATCCTAAAAAAGAATTCTTCAAAGCTCTAGATCCACGTCTTGAAAATGTTGTTGAAGATAAATTAAACTGTGAGATCTCACCTCTTGGTGCTAAAGCAGGTGAAATTAGTGAAGCTGCTTCTAAGCTTACAGGCTTAAAAGTTGGTACTGCTGTTGCTGTTGCCAATGTAGATGCTCATGTTACCGTACCAGCTGTTAAAATCGATGGCCCAGGTAAAATGCTAGCAATTATGGGTACCTCCACTTGCCATATCCTACTTGGTACGGTTGAAAAAGAAGTTCCAGGTATGTGCGGTGTTGTTGAAGATGGTGTTTGCCCAGGATTCTACGGTTATGAAGCAGGACAAAGTTGTGTAGGAGATCATTTTGCATGGTTTGTAGAAAACTGTGTAAGTGCTGACTACTATGAACAAGCAAAAGCAGAAGGACTTAATATTCATGAGTACTTAACGAAAAAGGCAAATGAATTAAAGGTTGGTCAAAGCGGTTTAGTAGCCCTAGACTGGTGGAATGGAAATCGTTCCGTTCTTGTAGACGTAGATCTTACTGGTATGATCCTTGGTATGACTCTACAAACCAAACCAGAAGAAATGTACCGTGCATTAATTGAAGCAACTGCTTATGGAACTAGAAAAATTATTGAAACATTCCGTAACAACGGTGTAGCTGTAGATGAATTCTACGCTTCCGGTGGTATTTCCTTTAAAAATCCGATGGCAATGCAAATCTATGCAGATGTTCTTGGTATTCCTATTAAAATTGGTGGAACAAATCAAGGTCCTGCACTTGGTAGTGCTATCTTTGGTGCGGTTGCTGCTGGATCAGAGCATGGTGGTTATGACGATGTATTTAAGGCTGGTAGTGTAATGGGTAAATTACGTGATACTGTTTATACTCCAAACGAAGATAATGCAAAGATTTATGATAAGCTTTACAATGAATATTCTATCCTACATGACTACTTTGGACGTGGTGCAAATGATGTTATGAAACGTCTTAAAGAAATCAAAAAGGAACAAAGCTTATAAGAATTAAAAGATTAAAGCTTATAATAATTAATAAGATCAAAGTTTATAAGAATTTAAAAGAGCATAGCTTATAAGAATTAAGAAGATTAAAGTTTATAAGAATTAAGAAGATTAAAGCTTATAAGAATTAAAAGGTCAAAGCTTATAAGAATTAAGAAAGATTTATAAGATATTAATAAGAAGAAAAATTTTAAACAAGTCAAATCATAAAGAATAGTTTAATTATAGGAGGTTTATTATGTCAAATTTAAAACGTTATGAGTTTTGGTTTATTACTGGATCCCAACATTTATATGGACCAGAAACATTAAAACAAGTTGCTGCACATTCCGAGATTATTGCGAGTGCGCTTAATGAATCAAGTGAAATTCCTTGCTCTGTAGTATTTAAACCAATCGTTACAACTCCAGATGAAATTACAAAAGTAATGAAAGAAGCAAATTACAATGAAAATTGTGCAGGTATTATTACTTGGATGCATACATTCTCCCCATCTAAAATGTGGATTAATGGATTATCAATTTTAGAAAAACCTTATTGTCATTTACATACACAATTTAACCGTACAATACCAAATGAAGGAATTGATATGGATTTTATGAATCTAAATCAATCTGCTCATGGTGATAGAGAGCATGGTTTCATCGGTACAAGACTTCGCATGCCACGTAAAGTTATCGCTGGTTACTGGGAAGATACCGATGTACAACTTAGAATCGGTAGCTGGATGAGAGCTGCTGTTGGTGTTATGGTTAGTAAGAACCTTAAAGTAATGCGTTTTGGCGATAACATGCGTCAAGTAGCTGTTACTGAAGGTGATAAAGTTGAAGCTCAACTTAAACTTGGCTGGCAAGTAAATACTACTGCTGTTGGTGATTTAGTAAAAGAAATCAACGCTGTAACAAACGAAGAAGTTGACTCTTTATTAGATGAATACAAAGAGAAATATACAATTGCAACAGATAATATTGATGCAATTCGTTATCAAGCAAAATGCGAGATCGCTATGAAAAAAATGCTTCTTGAAGCAGGTTGTGGTGCATATACAAATACCTTTGAAGATCTTCACGGAATGGATCAACTTCCTGGTCTTGCAAGCCAAAGATTAATGGAAGCTGGTTTTGGTTACGGCGGAGAAGGTGACTGGAAAGTATCTGCTCTTACTCATATCTTAAAACAAATGGGTGAAGGTCTAGAAGGTGGATCTGCATTTATGGAGGATTATACTTATGACCTTACAAAAGGTAGTGAATTATCACTTGGAGCTCATATGTTAGAGGTATGCCCAACGCTCGCAGAAGATAAGCCAAGAATTGAAGTTCATCCACTAGGAATTGGTGGTAAAGCTGATCCTGCAAGACTTGTATTTGAAGGTAAAGCAGGAAATGCAATCGCTGTATCAATGGTTGATATGGGAGGACGTTTTAGATTAATCGTTCAAGATGTAGAAGCTGTAAAACCTATTTATGAGATGCCTAATCTTCCAGTTGCCCGTGTAATGTGGAAGCCTATGCCAGACTTATTAACTGGTGCAGAATGCTGGATCTTAGCTGGTGGTGCACACCATACTGTATTCTCCTACTCTATTACAGCAGATCAAATGAGAGATTTTGCCGAAATGCTTGATATTGAATTTATTCATATTAACAAAGACACTACAGTTAATGATTTAAAACAACAATTATTCCTTCAAGATATTGCTTGGAAATTAAAATAATTTGATACTTTTATTGTAAATACTTAAAGTGATGTAATTGCTTTAAGTATTTACATTATATAAGCAAAGAACAATCAGCAGAATGGAGATTCGTATGTTAGAACAATTAAAAGAACAAGTCTTTAAAGCCAATATGGACTTACCAAAATACGGCCTTATAACATTTACCTGGGGTAATGTATCTGGGATCGATAGAGAGCAAAATCTGATTGTAATTAAACCTTCCGGTGTTGAATATGACGTTATGAAGGTCGAAGATATGGTAGTTGTAGATTTGGATGGTAATGTAGTAGAAGGTCATTATAAGCCATCATCAGATACTGCAACTCATATTGAATTATATAAAGCTTTCCCTAATATAGGAGGTGTCGTTCATACACATTCAAGATGGGCAACTACCTTCGCTCAATCTGGAAGAGGCATTCCAGCTCTTGGTACCACACATGCCGATTATTTCTATGGTGAAATACCATGTACTCGTAAAATGACAAAAGAAGAAATAAGCACCGCATATGAAAAGGAAACAGGAACTGTAATTATTGAGCGTTTTAAAGAAGGTGGTATTAATCCTGACGATGTACCTGGTGTTGTAGTTTATAGCCATGGTCCTTTCACTTGGGGAACAAGCCCAAATAATGCAGTTCACAACGCAGTTGTAATGGAAGAAGTCGCATGCATGGCATGGCACAATCTTATGCTTTCTGCTAGTACCATTAGTCCAATGCAGCAAGAATTATTAGATAAGCATTATTTACGTAAACATGGTAAAAACGCTTATTATGGACAAAAATAAGCTAATACTAAACGAATAATAAATGATAATAAATTAGAAATAAGCTAAAAATAAGCTAAAAATAAACTAAAAATAAGCTAAAATAAACTAAAAATAAGCTACATTAATAATACCTACTAACAAAATACATTATGACGTATGGAGGTAGCTATGCAAGAGATTATAGCAGGATTATTATTATCAATTATTGGTCTGTTACTACTGTTTTTTCCTGATAAAGTATTTCAAATAACAGAAAAATGGAAGTTTCGCAATAATGACATGGAAATGAGTAGTACTTATAAAGGAATATTAGGTATTGTTGGTGCTGTATTTGTAGTAATGGGCATTATTGTATTTGTCACAGGCTTATTATTTTAGAGATCATAGTATTATTACTTAGGGTGTTGTATTCAAGTTAATTATTTGAATACAACACCCTTTCTTCTATTCATATTTACATCTACTGATTATTTAGTCTATTCCTATTTGCACCAACTTATTTTTATGTCTATTTCTATTTCCTTTTTCATACTTCTTATTTCAACTGTTCTATAATTCAATCATCTTTTTCCATTTATTTATATTAACTTTCTACTTTTACTTGATACCACAAAAAAAATAAACTATAATAATACTTAATTGCTTTTACATAATTATAGTAAAAATAACTTAGTTACTTTCTAAAGATACTAAACTTGTAATTTTGTTATTTAATAAAGTCGTATTTAATAAAATCTAAAAATTAACACATACTTTTAATATAAGCGAAATAATGTTGACGAATGATAAAGTAAAAATAAATAAAACATGTGTGTGACATTGAATCATATAAAAGAATATAAAAGTGTATAAGGAGATAACATGAAGAAGATATTAATATTATTAAGCTCCATTTGCCTACTATTTAATCAGACAAGCATTGCTTTTGCAACTAATATAAATACTAATCTAAATACTGAAATAATCAACAATGAAACTATAAGTTCCATAAACACTGTTAATAGTGAAGACAGTGTTACTTACTATAACCTTGATAATAAGCCACTAGTGAATTCAGAGGCTGCTATTGTAATGGAAGCTTCTACTGGTACTATTTTATATGCAAAAAATATTCATAATAAACACTTTCCAGCAAGTATAACTAAAGTTTTAACTAGTCTTATAGCAATTGAAAATTCATCATTAGGTGAAACAGTTACTCATTCTAAAAAGGCTATTTTTGATGTAGATCTTGATAGTAGCCGTATAGGTATTGATGTAGGTGAACAATTGACTATGGAACAAAGCTTATATGGTATTATGCTAGAATCAGCGAACGAGGTTTCTTATGCTGTGGCTGAACACATTGCTGGAGATGTGGACTCCTTTGCAAAATTAATGAACGAAAAGGCTAAATCCTTAGGTGCTCTTAATTCTAATTTTGTTAATCCACATGGCTTACCAAATGATAACCATGTTACTACTGCTTATGATATGGCTTTGATTGCACGCGCTGCTATTCAAAATGAAACCTTCCGTAAAATTACAAATACACGCGTTTATACGATACCTCCAACTAATGTTCAAGAAGAAACAAGGTACCTTGCTAATTCACATCGATTTATTAAAAATAGAAATCAATTTGAGGGAGCAATTGGTGGTAAAACTGGTTATACGACAAAAGCCAAATATACCCTTGTAACCTTTGCGGAACGTAATGGAATGACCTTAGTAAGTGTTATTTTACGTTGTGATAGTATAACAAATGAATATCAAGATACTCAGGCACTACTTAATTTCGGTTTTGATAACTTTTCCTTATATAATATCTCCGATATTAACGGTAACGATGAAAGCAGTGCTTTTGAATCCACGTTATTTACTAAATACAGCCCTTTATTTAGTACAAGCAATGGTAGATTACAGGTAGGAGGCGAAGGTAATGTTGTGCTACCAAAAAACGCTTCCTTTAATGAGGTTAATAAAGAAGTTATATTAATCCCTCTTACAGATTTAACAGAAGATATAAATACTATCGGTAAAATTAATTATACCTATAATAATATTTTTATTGGTTCTACTGATATAACCTATAATTTTAATAGTGATATTCCTTTATTAAAGGGATCTTATATACCAAAACCTACGATTGTAGCTGATGCAACCAATGCTATCAATGAGGATGTTAAAGCACCTACAAGTAATAAGAAAGCGATTATAATTGGCGTAAGTGTAGGAGTTGTTGTTTTACTTGCAGGCTTATATATTATATTCGTTGAGATACCTTATCAAAAAAGAAGAAATACTTACAAGCAAAAGAGAGCTAAAAGAAAAAGTACTTCAATAGACTTTTAATATAAGAAATGTAAAAAAATAAGCTGTAACAAGATATTCTTGTTACAGCTTATTTAACGTTCCTAACTGGAGTCGAACCAGCGGCCTACCGCTTAGGAGGCGGTCGCTCTATCCTACTGAGCTATAGGAACTAATAATTTTGAAAGCAACAATATTCTACTTCTTTTTTTTGCTTTCGTCAACCTCTAATCTAATATTTATTTGCAATAAAATCAATATTTCCTTGCAACCAGATATTTCCCTTAAATCTTCTACCTATTAATGGTTCTCCTAATAAATCTGCTTTATTTATACCAATTTGGAAAGTAAGATCGTTACAACTTATTGTAAGACTATACATCTCTTCACCTGTCATTTCATTGGTCTCAGTATCTACATCTAATATGGTACCAAGTACTGTGTAATTATCCGATTCTGAACCATAAGGTGTAAAGGAATTCTCAACAATCGTGTAGAGATCTTCGAATTTTGCCCTTCTTGAGATCATGGCATACATATCAATATCATCAATAGTCAAGCTATCAATTGCTTCTTGATTTCCCTTTTTCGCTTCTGCAATCAATTGTCTACGATATTGAATATCAGCACTATTACTTTTAGCTAACTTTTCATCATGTTCGATTGGAAGAAGTATTTTACCAGACAAAGATAAGGCTGATAAATATACTGGTAAAGGCAATCCTCCCTTTGTACGGAAGGAAACATCGCTTAATTCCGTTTTTTGTGTCTTACCTTCACTTAAGTAGTCTATAACATTTTGTAAATAAAATATTAGTGAAACACCTAAACGAATATCATCACACATGCCTGTATAAGCCTCAGTATCTACTCTCTTTATAATAGAAGTCTCTTCCTTTGTACTAAGAAAATTACTTTTTAAGTAAGGAAAATAATGTTCTAAATAGAACTTTCCATTCTCATCTATTTCCCCTCTTAATACAATACCCATATTCTTTGAGAACTTTTTATTTATTTCTACAAATTCTTTTTTACTTAGTAACTGACATATATTTTTATCTGTTGGTTGTTCTATGATTATGCCAAATAATCTCTCCAACTCAGTTCTATCATTAATATTACTAAATCCGATTGCTCTTAAATAACTATGCACAATCACTCACCACCTAACTAACCTTAAATTTATTAATTTAAGTATATGGATTATTTTATTATCCATGACTTAATTTATTTTTTGTGACTTCATTTATTTTCTCATGACTTCATTTATTTCTAATGAATTAATTCATTTTCTCATGACTTCATTTATTTTCTCATGACTTCATTTATTTCTAATGATTTAATTCATTTTCTCATGACTTCATTTATTTCTCATGATTAATTTAATTTTCTCATGACTCAATTTTTTTCTCATCACTTCATTTTTCTTTATGAATTACTTTATTAAAACAAAACGTATATCATATACTTATATCACATTTTTTACAAACTAGCAAGAAATATTATTTTTTATAGAATAATATTATACTTATCCTATTTTAAATATAAAATACCTTAATCAATATTTCCTAATTTGTTCTACTTATACAACTCCTTACTATTTTTCATACTACTATATAGATATAGGAAGTAGAATAACTTGATTATATCAAGTGTTAATATTGAAAATGGTATGACCAAATAAATTTACATGTCAACGGTATCCCTTATAAATAAAGTTAATTCCTTATTTAAATCTTTTTCAACCCATTTCGTTACCTTATTTCCTTGTCTATCTTTAATAATGCGAATTACAGGTCTTGTTGGACATTTTACATTTTGCCTTAATACAATACCTGTTTCCTTTTCATTTGTTATAACAATAGTTCCATTAGGATAAGCAGCTACTGATTCCATAAAGTAATTAACTACATTAAAATCAAATTTTACACCTGCTTGGCTTATTATATAATTAATTGTATCATGTACTTTCATTTTAGGAACTAAAAAGCCATAAACATGACTATCAAACACATCGCACACAGACACAATCTTACTTCCGATTTTAATTCTATCCTCTGACTTACGAAAGGGGTAGCCTGAACCATCTAATCTTTCATGATGGCATAATATAATTTCTTTTGCTAAAGGTGTAAGCCAGTCTTCTTTTACTACAGAGGTATAGCCATGGATTACATGCTTCATTAGCTCTTTCTTTTCTTGTTTTGTAAAATCATTAACTTCACGATCTAAGTAATCAAATGTTATTGAATTATATCCTATATCATGTAATAAACTCCCTATTGCAATATCTCTTACTTTAGCACGTTGTAATTTCATACGTAACGATAACAAGACCGATAATGCACAAACATTAATACTATGTGAATAAATACTCTCACTTTTACGTCTAATACCTGAGATAGAAAACATAACTTCCGGCTGTTTTAAGATATCAGAAATAATTTCTTCAGCAACTTCTTTTATTTCTTCAAGTTCACCATACCCTTGATAAGAATACTTATCTATTATTTCTTTCACGATATCTTGGCATTGTTCCTTTATGATATCCTCAATGTTATCATCTATCTGTATTCCTTTAGATAGTTCATCTTCTATGTATATATCATATATACCTAAACTTATGAACTTAGGTATATAATCTTTTTTAACAACGCTGCCTTTTGTCATGATAATAAGTCCATTTTCACTTATTACATCTTTCGCAAGCAATTCATTTCCCTTAATTGAATTTAATAATATTCTTCTCATATGAATCCCTCACATTCCACATTAGGTGATAAAAAGGCACCTAATACTACAATAATTCAACATCACATTTCTGTCAATATATTATCTAATTATAACATATTTATATTGTTAATATTTTAACGCATTGTATTTTTTGCTAAATTTTCACCTTGTACCATAGGTTTTTACAAATTTTTAGTTGTTAATTATGTATATTAATATGATAATATTGCATAAAAATTGTACGTTTATTTGTATGAAATACATAAAAATATGTTTGACAATTAAAATATTATTTGTTATAGTCTAGGTATGAAGTTGATATAAATAAATTTGTTAATAATTTAACATTTAATTATAGGAGGATATTATTATGGGAGAAATCAAAAAACCAACACCACAAGAACATGTTGATGCATTAGTTTTAAATGCAAAAGTTGCATTAAAGGAATTTATGACTTATGACCAAGAAAAAATTGATAATATAGTTCATGAAATGGCATTAGCAGGTTTAGCAAACCAACAATTACTTGCTAAAATGGCAGTTGAAGAAACTGGAAGAGGTATCTACGAAGACAAAATTACAAAAAATATATTTGCTACTGAATTTATCTGGCACTCAATCAAATATCAAAAAACTGTTGGTATTATAGAAGATAATGAAGAAGAAGATTATATGATGGTTGCTGAACCAATCGGTATTGTTGCTGGTGTAACCCCTGTTACCAATCCTACTTCTACAACAATGTTTAAAATTTTATCCTGTATTAAAACTAGAAACCCAATTATTTTTGGTTTTCACCCAAGCGCACAACAATGTAGTGCAAAAGCAGCTAAAATTCTATTAGATGCAGCCGTTAAAGCTGGTGCTCCAAAAAATTGTGTTCAATGGATTGAGTATCCTTCAGTAGAAGCAACTTCTCTATTAATGAATCACCCTGGAGTGGCTTGTATTCTTGCAACTGGTGGACCTGGAATGGTTAAAGCTGCATATTCATCTGGAAAACCAGCTCTTGGAGTTGGACCTGGTAACGTACCATGTTTTATTGAAAAAACTGCTGTATTAAAAAGAGCTGTTAACGACTTAGTATTATCTAAATCCTTTGATAATGGTATGATTTGTGCTTCTGAGCAAGCAGCAATTATCGAAGCACCAGTATATAAAGAAGTAATTGAATTAATGAAAAAAGCTGGATGTTATTTCGCTAGTAAGGAAGAAATTAAGAAGCTTGAACCGGTTGTAATTAATTTAGAAAAATTATCTGTAAACCCTGCAATTGTAGGTCAATCCCCAGAGAAAATTGCTGAGCTTGCTGGATTTACAGTTCCAAAAAATACAAAGATATTATGTACTGAATTAGATGGAGTAGGTAGAGATTATCCATTATCTATCGAAAAATTATCTCCAGTACTTGCAGTGACAAAAGCAAAAGATGTTGAAGATGGTTTAAGATTATGTGAAAAAATGCTTGCTAACGGTGGTATGGGTCATTCATCTGTACTTCACTCCACTGACAACAATGTTGTTCAAGAGTTCTCTAATCGAATGAAAACAGGACGTATTATTATTAATTCCCCATCAACTCACGGAGCAATCGGTGACTTATATAACACCAATATGCCTTCCCTAACACTTGGCTGTGGATCTTATGGCGGTAATTCTACAACTCATAATGTATCAGCTGTGGATCTTGTAAATGTTAAACGAGTAGCTAAGAGGAGAAATAATATGCAATGGTTTAAAGTCCCAAGTAAAATTTATTTTGAAGCTGGTTCCACTGCATACCTAGCTAAAATGCCTAATATAAGTAAAGCATTTATTGTTACAGACCCAGCTATGACTAAATTAGGATATGTGAATAAAGTACTTTATCAATTAAGAAAACGTGAAGAGTATGTTCACTGTGAAATCTTTGATCAAGTTGAGCCAGATCCATCATTAGAAACAATCATGAAAGGTGTTGAATTAATGAATCAATTCAAACCTGATGTTATAATTGCACTAGGAGGTGGCTCTGCAATTGACGCTGCTAAGGGTATGTGGTTATTCTATGAAGATCCAAGCGCTGACTTTAAGAACATGTCACTAAAATTCTTAGATATTAGAAAGAGAGCTTATAAATTCCCTCAATTAGGTAAGAAGGCACAATTAGTTGCAATACCAACAACCTCTGGTACTGGATCTGAAGTAACTTCCTTTGCTGTAATTTCTGATAAGACTGAGAATAAAAAATATCCACTTGCTGATTATGAACTAACACCTGATGTTGCTATTATTGACCCAGAGTTTGTTATGTCTGTTCCAAAGCAAAGCACTGCATGGACTGGTTTAGATGTATTGACTCATGCAATTGAAGCTTATGTTTCAGTTTTAGCTTCTGATTACACAGATGCACTTTCTATTCATGCAATTGAAATGGTATTCACATACCTTAAGAGATCCTTTGAGTTTGGTGCAAATGACCCTGTTGCCCGTGAAAAAATGCATAATGCATCTACAATCGCTGGTATGGCATTTACAAATGCATTCCTTGGAATTAACCACTCCTTAGCGCATAAATTAGGTGGTGAGTATCATGTACCTCATGGTTGTGCAAATGCAATTTTATTACCTCATGTAATTCGCTACAATGGAACATCTTGCCCAACTAAGTTTACTTCCTGGCCAAAATATGAAAACTATATTGTTGGAGATAAAATCTTCTCCTTAATGAATAAATTAGGATTTAAACCAAAGAATAATGATGATGCAGTAGAAATGTTAGCAAGTGAAGTTGAAAAACTAAACGCTTACCTTGAAATACCTGCAACTTTAAAAGAGTATGGACTTGATGAGAAAGATTTCTTATCAAAAGTAGGTACCTTAGCGGATCTTGCATTCGGAGATCAATGTACAACAGCAAATCCTCGTTTACCTTTAGTATCTGAATTAGAAGAAATCTATATGCAAGCATTCTATGGAAAAGAGTATACAAAATAACTGATATAAGATTTTAATATCACCCACAATAAATATCCTACAATAAAAGAAGAAAGACCAGCTAAATGGTCTTTCTTTTCTATTAAGTATATGGATTTACATTCACCAATAAAGTAATTTACGTGTCATTTTCAAGATATCTTATTAAGGCTTATTCCATATAATTTTTCTTTTTCTTTGCTTCTTCTAGTGCTAACTTTTCTTCTTCCGCTAAAACAACAAAAGCTTCACCTTTTATAATTTCTTTTACATAGGTATAGCAACCTTCTCTACTAGAATGCATGGAGTTAATAATGAAACCATCATTATTATCATTTAATAATGCCATAGCAAAACTTAACTTACCGCCCATTTCTTTAAATGCATCATACTTTACTATACCGATCTTTTGGTATGTAATTAAAAGATTTTCTGTTATCTTCTCAATACGTTTAATAACTTTTTTATTTTCTAATTTTAACTGATCTACTTCTGCAAATTTTGTAGCAAACTGACTCTCTAAAGTTTTACCATCAGCACCTGCCATAAATGCATTATACTTTTTATTTAGTTTACGGATCTTAGCGAGAGCAACCATACTAAATATAAATAGAATTAAGCTAAAAATAGCTAGTCCAAGAACAATATATACTAAAACATCATGCCCTATATCGATTCCCAAAATATTTTGAAAAAAATCCATAACAACTCTCCTTATCAATTTGTATTCTATATATGTTTCACGTGAAACATTTTATCCTATGGACTCAATTAATTCTATAATTCTTTCTAATTCTTCAGTTGAATAATATTCAATTTCGATTCGACCATTATTGTTTGCTTTTTTCTTGATATTAACCTTAGATCCAATAATTTTTTTCATTCTTTCTTCAAGATCACGATATATTACTACATCACTTGTTGTAACTGCCACTTCATCTTTTGCAGCATCAACTTTCGCTAGGTCTTTTATTAATTTTTCAGTTTCTCTTACACTTAATTTACCATCAAATACTTTCATTGCTACTTGATATTGTAACTCATTGTCTTCAATACTTAATAAGGTCCTAGCATGTCCACTCGTTAACATTCCATCAATAAGCATCTGTTGAACTCTCTGATCTAATTTTAATAATCTCATTGAGTTTGTTACTGCTACTCTACTTTTACTAACTCGTTCAGCCACTTCATCTTGCTTTAAGTTAAATTCTTTTATTAAATTTTGAAAAGCCATTGCTTCTTCAATTGGATTAAGATCTTCACGTTGAATGTTTTCTATTAACGCGATCTCCATAATTTCTTTAGGACTATAATCTTTTATAATTACAGGAACCTTCTTTAATCCAGCAAGTCTTGCTGCTCTCCAACGTCTTTCACCTGCTATAATTACATGGATCTTACCTTTTTTCTGTACAATAATTGGTTGAATTACTCCAAACTGTTTAATAGACTCTGCTAGTTCTTGCAATGCATCCTCATCAAAATTCTTTCTAGGTTGCTCTTTATTTGGTTCTATTTCATTTATATTTAGTAATGTTTCATGTGAAACATTATCATTCGATTTTATGGATTCTGATTTATTGGTTTTATCAATTTTATCTGGAATCATAGAATCTAATCCTTTACCTAAACCTCTTTTCGAAACTGCCATATGTATATTATCCTTTCAAACATTTTTATATAATATAATCATCACAATAACTTGTCCATGAATTATTCTCTATCAATTACTTCATCCGCTAATTCTCTATATGCCTCTGCACCTGCTGATCTTGGCTCATATATATTAATTGGTAATCCATGACTTGGTGATTCTGCTAATCTAACATTTCTTGGAATAATAGACTTGTATATATTTTGCTTTAGATTTGATTTCACATTTTCAACAACTTGTAGTGATAAATTGGTACGTGCATCATACATAGTAAACACAACACCTTCAATCTCTAGATCAGGATTTAATCTCTGCTTAACTAGATTAATTGTATGAATTAACTGTGTTAGTCCTTCTAATGCATAATATTCACATTGAATTGGTACAAGTACTGTATCGGCGGTAGTCATAGCATTTACAGTAAGTGTATTTAAAGATGGAGGACAATCAATAATAATGTAATCAAAAAGATCTCTTATTTTTTCTATTTCATTTTTTAATATGTATTCTTTCTCATCTACACCAATTAATTCAATTTCGGCACCCGCCAAATTAACATTAGAAGGTAAGATAGACAGATTTTCAAAAATTTCTGGTATAATACAATCTGCTATGGAACATTGTCCAATAATTAATTGATAAATTGTGTTTTCTATATTATTTTTATCAACACCTAAGCCGCTAGATGTATTAACTTGTGGATCTATATCGACAACCAGTACTTTTTTGTTTTTTTCTGCTAAACAGGCAGATAAATTAATCGATGTTGTTGTCTTTCCAACACCACCTTTTTGGTTAGCTACAGCTATAATACGTCCCATATACTTATCCCCCTTTTCTATTTTGGATATGAGTGACTAATCTATTATATCATTATTATTTATATATATCTATAGTCAATGTCATATTTGATCAAATAATGTTTCACGTGAAACATTATCTTTTGAACATGTATATTATCTATCTATAATCATTTCAATTATAGATATCGTATCATTCACCATCAATAAACATTGATAACATAAGTACCTATTTACTTATTTTAGGTCTTAGTTCTTAATGAAAACAAAATGTTTCACGTGAAACATTGTTATAGAATAATCTGTATATTGTCATGTAATAATGTATTAGTTATTGTGTAATAAATTTTATATAAGTAATTCAATTATAGTATCGTATCATTCACCATTTCACTGCACATTTATTACTTACATAAATACTTATCTACTAATTTTAGGTCTTAGTTCTTATTGAATATAAATTGTTTCACGTGAAACATTATTTTTTCTCTATATCAATTGCTTTACTTCACTTTACTTTATTCAAAGATATAATTACTTAAATTTTATCTAATTGAATATTACTACTTAATACAATTCTTTACTTTCGATACTATATTCACTTTTCTAAATGATACTTATTGATATTCTATATAAATAAAAATTAGGCTTGTATTTAATGATACAAGCCCAACTTAATATTTACTTCTAAAAAATATTTTCATTCATTAATAGAATTATCTAATTTTATTTAGGTTACCTAGTCCATTTCTTTTTCTTGTTTTACATCATTTAAAGATTTTTTAATAATTCCAACTACACTTTCATAATCATAATTCTCTTCTTCTATGCTGTTATCCTTAGCACTTAACTGTTTACTATTCTCCGTATTATCCACTAGAATGGTTAACAAGTTATCATCTATAATTAAATTTTGGTTTTCATCAAAAATCATTTTTCCTTGAGTCGGGTTAATCAATGAAGCAGGTGTAGATTGGTAAGTAACCAAAAATAAAACTGTATTCTGTCCGTTTTCTAAATATCCAGCGGCTTCCGTAGTCTGTTCATTTTCTAACTGTTTCACTTGAACTATGTCTCCTACTTTAGCATCCCCATAGATCACTTCTAAAATTTCAACATCTGATACAGTATATTTATGAGACGCTCCAGTTGATTTTCCAACTACAATTGCCTGATTCGTTTTAACATCTTTAACTTTTCCTTGAATAATTAGTGTGGCTGATTCCACTACAGAATTCATACTGTAGAATGTTTCAAAGTCAGCTATATAGCTTTGTCGTTTGCATCCCACGAAAGAAAACAATACTAATAATATTAAACTTATAGATAATAACTTGTTTCCTTTTGTCATAACTCAACCTCCTATTTTAATTATATGCATTTTTTAATCCACTGATATAATAAAAAAGTAATGTTTCACGTGAAACATTACTTTTTAACTTTTATATAATTGTCTTTATATTATATATCTTCTTTATCTTATATATTTATCTTTATATTATATATCTTCTTTATCTTATATTTTTATCTTTATATTATATATCTTCTTTATTTTATTATATTAGTCTTTATCTTATATAATTTTCTTTATCTTATATCCATACTTTTTTAATTCTAGAGATTTCTACTCTATTAATGAAGTTCAACTATATTATTCTTAATTGCATATACAGCTGCTTGAGTACGATCAGATACGGATATTTTTTTGAATATATTTGATACGTGATTTTTTACAGTTTTTTCACTGATAGATAATTGATAAGCGATTTCTTTGTTAAATAGTCCTTCTGTTAATAATCTAAGAACTTCCATCTCACGCTTCGTTAATACTTCATCTTTATCATCGTACTTTCTATTTTCAACTTTTTCTTTCATCAAAGGAACTAGTTCACTTTGATAATACTTTTCGCCATTATGTACTGAAAAAATAGCCTTTCTTAAGATCTCTGAATCAGAGTCTTTTAATACATAACCATCAACATCATTATCTACAGCTCTCATTAAATACTCTATTTCATTATGAATTGTTAGAATAATAATTTTATTTTCATTCCCTTTGTTACCACGAACAGCTTCTAATACTTTTAATCCATTCATTTGTGGCATATTGATATCTAATAGTGTTACATCCGGTCTAAGTTCTTCCATCATCTTTAAACAGGATAATCCATCACCAGCTTCACCAACAACTTGGATATCTCCGTCTAATTCAAGTAACTGTTTAAGCCCCTCTCTAACCATACAATGATCATCCGCTATCATAATCTTAATCGGTTCCATTATATGTCCTCCTTATATGTTCTTTGTGGCACCTTAACGAAAATTTTTGTTCCCTCATTCGCCATGGATACAATTTTTAATTCACCAGATAATAATATTACTCTTTCCTTCATCATAGGTAAACCATATCCGGAAAAAATATCACTCTTTGGTTCTATATTACCATTATGGTTAAACCCTATTCCATTATCCTCTATCGTCAAATAAATATATCCATTGGTGTATTCTAAATGGATAATTATTTTATTTGCTTTACCGTGTTTAATAGCATTATTCGTTGCTTCTTGTACAATTCGAAATAAAGTTAAATTAATTACAGACAATACATTAACTTCTTGATGTATGACATCTAAGACTATATCAATTTCATGATTTATCCTAATTTCTCTTATATATTTTTGAATAGTCGCAACTAAACCAAGATCATCTAAAGACATTGGTCTTAAATCATAAATAATACTTCTCATATCTTTTATTGTTGATTTGATTGTATTAATCATAACTTGTAATTCTAATTTTGCTCTAACTGGATCAAGATTAATCAATTTTGTGCATAACTCGGTTTTATGCATCATGTTAGTCAAATTTTGAACTGTTGAATCGTGAAGATCCCTAGCTATTCTCTTTCGTTCACTTTCTTGTGTTTCAAGAATTTTTATTCCATATTCTGTTTTATTATCATCATGTTCTTGATCTACATCATATGATTTAATTTGCTCTAGATTATTAAGTAATTTTTCAATATGAACGAATCGTTCTTCTTTTGACTTAACTTCTGATTGATAATACTTAAGAGTTTCTTGATATTTCTTTTTTTCAGCTTGTAACTCTTTTAACATATTACCTTTTTTTATATTTGCATTAGGAGAGAATAAATCTTCGTTTGTTCCCTCATTCTTTACAAGATTAATTTTTTCTTTCATCTCATTTAATTTGCATTCTAATATTTTAATAGAATTGTTGATCTCATTAATCTCTAACAAAATATTCGCCTTATCATCTAAGAGAAAATCAAGAGACTCATAAATATTATGAAACACTTTATTAAATTCTTCCCTATTAATCATGTTTATTCTCCTATTTATCTCTTAATATAACATATTTCGCGCATAAAATAAAGCTAAAATTAAATATTATTACATTTTTTACATATACTTCCGGAAGATAGTTTCATTGATACTAATTTTGAATTTTCTTTATAGTCATTATTTACTATGAAACCGATCTTTTCAAAAAATACAGTATATTCAGCTAGTGTATCTAAATATATTACATCTCCACCTGCCATAAATCCTTTTGTAGCGAGCATACGTACTGCGAAATCACCATAGTATTTATGCCTCTCTTCTTCTAAAACTGCCACTTTACTTATTGTATATTTATTCCCATCATAGTTTATTCGACCAGTTGCTACAGGTCTATTTTCATCCATAGAATATACAATTACATGGATTGCTTCATTATCAAGCCCATCCCTATCTGAATAATCTTTTTCATTATTATAATTAAATACTTTATTTCTTATTTCAAATACTGAACTCAAATCATCTTTAAAATATAGATACTTTCCTTGAATTGGCATATTATTCCCTCATTATGTTTATTTAATAAATATAATATCACTATTACCTATTACAATTGAATTGTAATTAATATCTAAATTACATAACAGAGAAGGGATTGTTACATCACAGATATTACAATCAATAGATACAAATATTTGACTTTCGCTCTAAATGATTTAGTACTTCTGTTTTGCTACAACCCCTTAACTTTGCATATTTATAAGAATTTTTAAATACGTATTTTATATTTCATAAAAAACTATTTAATTGGTTCTTTTGTTGGTTTACCAGCACTTCTTGGATAAGCTTTTGGTGTTTTTCTTTCTTTTTTAATAAGAATTAAAGTACGTTCAATATCACTTTCAGGTAGTATAAAACTTTCAGTTTTTATAAGTTTTCCTCCAAGAACATGAATTGCCTTACTAGACTCTTGTAATTCTTCCTCCATATTACCTGCTTTATAAGGGACAAAATGTCCCCCTTCTTTTACATAAGGTATACAGTATTCTGCTAAAGAAGATAACCTTGCAACAGCTCTAGATACACAGAGATCAAAGTTTTCACGATAAGCTGGATCTTTTCCATAATCTTCCGCCCTACCATGAATTGCTTTAATTCCGTTTAATTCCAATTCCTTGATTACATCATTTAAGAAACCCACACGCTTATTAAGTGAATCTAACAATACAATATTTAATCTAGGAAATGCTATTTTTAGTGGTATTCCAGGAAATCCAGCACCTGTTCCCATATCTATTAAGCTTAAATCTTGATCAAGATCCATTACTCTTTTAAGTGAGAGACTATCTATAAAATGCTTTATCACTACGTCACTATATTCAGTAATTGCTGTTAAGTTCATTACCTTATTTCGTTCTATAAGCATCTCATAATATTTATTAAATTGTTCTAGTTGTCTATCAGTTAAACTTATATCGCATTCTTTTAATAGATCGGTAAAAATTGTATTGTTATTCATATAAACCTCTTACTCTTTCTTATGTTTCATATGTTCTAAATGAACTAATAATACGGATATATCTGCTGGACTAACTCCAGCAATTCTAGATGCTTGTCCTACAGACACCGGTTTTACTTGATTTAATTTTTGTTTTGCTTCTACCTTAAGACTTGTTACCTGGTTATAATCAAAATTTTCAGGAATTAATTTTCCTTCTAGCTTTCTAAATTGTTCTACCTGTCTCTTTTGTCTTACAATATAACCATCATACTTAATATTAATATTAACTTGTTCAATAATATCTCTAGCTAGCGCTTTTCTATTTTTATCAATTGATTCAAGTACTTCATAACTAAGTTCAGGACGTTTAATTAACTCAGCTAATGTTGTTCCAGTCTTTAATTCATTGCTTTCATGTTGTCTTAATAAGGCCTGAACTTCACTTGTAGCTCCTATGTTTGTACTTTGTAAACGTTCAATTTCTTTTGCTATTAATTCTTCTTTTTCTAAGATCTTCTCATATCGTTCTTTACTTACTAATCCTATTTCATAACCAATCTTAGTCAATCTAAGATCTGCATTATCTTGTCTTAATAATAAACGATATTCTGCTCTTGATGTCATCATTCGATATGGCTCTTTTGTTTCTTTGGTTACAAGATCATCGATTAAAACTCCAATATATGCATCTGAACGATCTAGGATCACTGGAGCTTTTCCTAATAACTTCATACTTGCATTAATACCAGCCATTAAACCTTGTACTGCAGCTTCCTCATAACCACTACTACCATTAAATTGTCCACCACTAAATAGACCTTCCACCGCTTTAAATTCTAAGGATGGTTTTAATTGATTTGGATTAATACAATCATACTCGATTGCATAAGCATTACGTACGATCTTAGCATTTTCAAGACCAGCTACACTACGGTACATTTGATATTGTACATCTTCTGGTAAGGAACTAGACATACCGCCGATGTACATTTCATTTGTTCCATTTCCTTCTGGCTCAATAAATACTTGATGTCTATCTTTATCTGCAAAACGTACTACCTTATCTTCAATCGATGGACAATATCTTACACCAGTACCATTAATTTCTCCTGAAAACATTGGAGATCTATGAATATTTTCACGTATAATTTCATGTGTTTTCTCATTGGTATAAGTTAACCAACATGATATTTGATCGATCTTAATGCCATCAGCAGTATTAGAAAATGAGAATGGTACGATCTCTTCGTCACCTTTTTGTTCTTCCATTTTACTAAAGTCAATGGATCTCTTATCGATTCGAGCAGGTGTTCCTGTTTTAAATCTAAAAAATTCGATTCCCAATCTCTTTAAATTATCAGTTAAAAATTTAGATGATAATAAACCATTCGGTCCAGTATAAGTACTTACCTCACCATAAATACATCTAGCATTCAGATAAGTTCCTGTACATAATACAACTGCTTTACATGGAAATATTGCATCAGAATAAGTCTTAACACCTGATACTTTTCCATCTTCCGTTAGAATATCAACGATCTCAGCTTGTTTAAGAGTTAAGTTATCTGTATTTTCTAATACAGTTTTCATTCTTTTACTGTAATCAAGCTTATCCGCTTGAGCACGAAGTGAATGAACTGCTGGTCCCTTGGATATATTTAACATTTTTGATTGTATATATGTTTTATCTATATTTTTACCCATTTCACCACCAAGTGCATCTAACTCACGCACTAAGTGACCTTTGGATGTTCCACCTATATTCGGATTACAAGGCATAAGAGCAATACTATCCATACTAATTGTAACCATTAAAGTATTTAAACCTAGTCTTGCGCATGCAAGTGCTGCTTCACAACCAGCATGTCCCGCGCCGACTACTACGATATCATATGATTCATAAATATATGACATTTAACACCAAACCTTTCTAACTATTTACCCATACAGAATTCTCTAAAGATAGTATTTACGAGATCTTCATCAACTGCTTCACCTATAATTTTTCCTAGTACTTCATAAGCATTCATAAGATCAATCGAATAGAAATCTTCCGGTAAACCTGATTCCATACTCTCTTTAACCATCTCTAAGCTCTTAATACTTTCCATTAGGGCTTCTTTATGTCTAATATTTGTAATGTATATTTCATCCTGCAAAGAGATCTTACCTTCAAAGAAGTTCTTTAAGATCCACTCCTCTAATTTTTCAATTCCGGTATTTTCTTTTGCTGATATTGATATTACATCTTTTCCAGTACTTTTGTAAAGAACTTCTTCATCAATAATTGTATCTAAATCAATTTTATTACGTAATACAACTGAAGTTTTATCTTTGATCATTTCCATAATTAATGAATCATTTTCATCAAGTTCTTTTGTACTATCAACTACATAAATTACAAGATCTGCTTCATCAGCTGACTTTCTAGCTTTGTCGATACCGATTTTTTCTATGATATCTTCCGTATCTCTAATACCTGCTGTGTCAATTATATTAAGGCAAACTCCACCAATTGTTATTGTCTCTTCTAATGTATCACGAGTTGTTCCAGCAATATCTGTTACAATTGCTCTGTCACTACCAACAAGTATATTTAATAAGGAAGATTTGCCTGCATTGGGTTTACCAAGAATAACTGTCTTAATCCCTTCTTTTATTAACCTTCCATTATTAGCAGACTTTAATAATTTCTTTAACTCTTTAATATTATTGTTAAGATTTAAATCTACTTCATCACTGAATTCACTAAAATCCATATGTTCTGGATCGTCAAGGGCTGCTTCAATATGAGCGATATCATGGATTACTTTTGCTCTTATATCAATAATCTTATCTAATACATTACCACGTAACTGATTTAGTGAATTTTTTAATGCATATTCATTCTTAGCATGAATAATATCACCAATCGCTTCTGCTTGTGATAAGTCAATTCTACCATTTAAAAAGGCTCTCTTTGTAAATTCACCAGGCTCTGCTATTCTAGCTCCTGCCTTTAATACCACTTCTAATATCTTTTTCGTAACTACGATGCCACCATGACAGTCGATCTCAATTACATCTTCTCTTGTATAGCTTTTAGGTCCTCTCATTAAAAGAACCATAACTTCATCTATTATTTCATCCTTATCTACAATATAGCCATAGTGTATGGTATGACTCTCTACCTTCGATAATAGCTTATTTCCACTCTTAGGTTTATATATTTTATCTATAATATGAAATGCTTCATCACCACTAATACGTATTATACTTATTCCTTGATTACTTACTGCTGTGGCGATCGCTGCAATTGTATCTGTTTTCATAAAACAACACATGCCTTTCTATCTTTAAACAAGTAATTAATTTATTTATTTCCTAATTAATACATTGGATTCTTAATTAATTGTATGTCATTTAATTTCATCAATTTAATAAAGTTTTAAAAAGGGTGTATTAAAGCAGATCTTCAATACACCCTCTATCTTATTCTTCGTTAACTTGCTTACGATTTTGTTCTTTGTTTCTATTATAATTTCCGTTATAATCTTTTCTTTGATTATAGTTTTTATTATATTTATGGTCCCTATTTTGAGCGCTCTTCTTTAGAGTAACTACAACTCTTCTATAAGGTTCTTCACCTTCACTATGAGTCTCTACAAACTTGTCATTTTGTAATGCAGAATGTATTATTCTTCTTTCATAAGGATTCATAGGTTCAAGGGATACTGGTTTTTTTGTTCTTTTTACTTTGAAAGCGATGTTTCTACCTAGGTTTTCTAATGTTTCTTTTCTTCTTTCACGGTAATTTTCAGTATCTAACTTAACTTTTAGATACCCTTCACTTTCTTTATTTAAGATAAGGCTTACTAAATATTGTAGGGAATCTAATGTTTGTCCTCGTTTTCCAATAAGAACGCCCATATCATCTCCTACTACATTAATATCAACAGTGGCATTTTCTTCGTCGTACACAACTAGAACTTTAGCTTCAACGTTCATAGCTTTAAATACTTTTTCTAAAAAGTCTTTTGCTAAGTTTACAACATTAAATTTTAGTCTAACTCGTATTCTAGCAGGCTTATTATTGAATAATCCTAAAAAACCACTACTTTCCTTCTCGATAACTTCATATTCTATATTATCACTAGCTGTTTCTAGTTTAATTAAAGCTTCCGTTAAGGCTTCATCCACTGTTTTAGCAGTAATTTCTAACCATTCCATTCTTATTTATCCCCCTTATCATTATTCCTGTTCTTAAGAAGATTTGCATTTGCCGCAATACTACCAGCTTTATATGAAACATCACTCTTTTTGTAGTTGGATGGTTCATAATTTTTCTTAACTGAATTTGCATAATTTGATGTAGACTTTTCATCTGTACTTTCATCTGATGACTCAATATTCTTCGTATTCTTTTTTGCAAGTTCTTCTACAGAAGCATTTGGGTCGATTCCGAGTTTGATTTTTTTCTTTTTCGATTTTTCTATATTTTTTTCTATTAAAGTTTCAACGTCAATTTTATCCATATATTTATTAATAACAAATTGTTGGATAATTGCAAATACACTACCTGCAACCCAATATAAACCAATACCGATTGGTAGCATAATACAGAAGAAAATTGAAGTAATAGGCATAACCGTATTCATAGTTTTCATGGATTGTGCCATTGGATTACTACCATCATCTGTAGTAGGATTTGATTGTGTCATTTGCTTTGTTTGAATAAATTGTAATCCACCAGCGAGTATTGGAATTAATATGGCTGGAGACTTAATACTTGGATTGTCTAAAATATTTAAACCACCGATGAATCGGTTAACATCCATAATTTCTGCTGAATTTGTAGTAATAACATCCTTTAATGCTGGAAATTGATTTACTAATTCAGCCCAATGGCTAGATTTAAATTTTGCTAAAATATCGATTGTATGATTAAGAGTAAGTACGCCAGTTTCTAACTCTTCAAAGTTTTTTATACTTACATTAAGAGTACTAGCATATTCCTTCATAATATCAACATAACCGTTTGTTCCTTGGATTGCGATTGCAATATTGCTATAAAGTTCTTTAATGTCATTTACATATGCAGGGATATTATAAATAACTTGGTATAAGGCAAACATAATTGGTAATGTAATAAGTAATGGTAAACAACCAGCGGTTGGACTAGCACCATACTTTTGATAAACTGCTTGAGTTTCTAATTGCATTTTTCTTACAGAAGCTTCATCTTTTTTGCCTTTGTATTTATTATTAATTTTCGTAATTTCAGGGTTCATTTTCGCAGATAACTTGGAAAACTTTTGTTGCTTAATTGTTAAAGGAATCATTAAACCTCTAACGATAAACGTAAATAATATAATAACGATTGCTACGTTTTCAATATTGAATAATTGTAAAAACTCATAAATGGCATTTAATATCCATCCTAATAATGATGCAATTGGTCCTAATATACCACCTTTTTGTGTTAATATTACATTTAACAATTCTATTTTTCCTCCTTGGATACCCTAATCATTCATCCTGTCCTTCCCTTAAGGAACCGGATCATATCCACCTTCTCTAAATGGATGGCATCTTAATATCCTTCTTACTGCCAAATACATACCTTTAAAGATACCATATTTTTCAAGTGCTTGGATTGCATACAAAGAGCAGGAAGGCGTATAGATACAACTAGGACGCCCCTTTAAAGGTGAAATAAACTTCCTATATAATTTTAGCATAAATATTAAAATTCGTTTTATCACGACTTCATCATCTCTTTTAAAATTTTATTATTTTATGCATTTTTGCTAAATGCAATAATGCACTATTTATTTCCTGATACCCTTTATCTTTTGCACCTACTCTAGCAATCACAACTATGTCTAAACCACTATTAAACATATCTTCATTTAGTCTGTAACTTTCACGAATTAATCTCGTTACCCTATGCCTTACAACACTATTTCCTACTTTTTTACTTACAGAAATACCAATTCGATTTTTACTAGTTCCATTCTTTAATACATACATAATGAGATACAGATTGGCATAGGATCTTCCACTATGATACACTGTCTTAAAAATAGAATTACTCTTAATTGATTCTGACAATTTCAAAATCCCACGGCCCTTCCTAGTAATGAGAAAGCCAAGCGAGAGAAGAAAAGGCCACAATAATGCGACCTAAGCTGATAATTTGTGTCTTCCCTTTGCTCTTCTGCTAGATAGAACTTTTCTTCCATTTGCAGTGCTCATTCTTGCTCTAAATCCATGAACTTTAGATCTTGATCTTTTCTTAGGTTGGAATGTCATTTTCATTAACATGCACCTCCTTTTATTCTACCAAATTATTTATGGTAAGCGTATTTGTTCTATTTTAATATAACTTAAAATTAACATTTTTATTATAGTATTTCTAACCTTGTTCGTCAAGTAATTCTTTTTATATAATTATTCCAACTATTTTCTTACCTATACTATGTAGATTTTGAAAGACGAATAAATAGCTCTTTTTTTATTAACTTCATAAGATTTTAGGTTAAACATACTATAATAAAGATATAAATGTCGTAAATGTTACTATATGAATATGTAATATGAAAATAGAAGGAACTTTTACTTGACGGGAGAATAAAAAAACATGTATTCTAAAGTGTATGATATCCACAAAAAAGAAATCAACATTTCAAAAAAAATAAGTTATCCACAAAATGTTGATAAATTGTGGATAGGTTTGTGAATTGGTGTGAATTTTAAAGACAATTGTTGAAATTATCCCCTATAATACTGGAATTTTTCAATGTTTATAATCTTTATAATTTATTCACACAATTGTTATTTATTAATTTTTACATGGGGATAAGGATTGTATAAACGATTTTAGTTACATATTATCATTGAAATATCCACATTTTTGTTATATTATATAAAGTAGACACGTACGAAATTTTATATTAGGGAGATTAGTGTAATGAATGTAATTCAAGATAAATGGGACGAAATACTAGAATATCTTAAAATTGAACATTGTATAACTGATGTATCTTTTAAAACATGGTTACTACCTTTAAAAGTATATTCCGTTAAAGATGATTTAATTACGATTTCTATTGATGATAAGATGATCGGCCCTGACAGTAAGAATTTCATAAGTAGGAAGTATGGTATTCCTTTAAAGGTTGCAATATCAGAGATCATGAATGAAAACTATGATCTTGAATTTGTTCTTGAGAGTCAAATTGTACCTATTAATAAAGGAAAAGTAACCACTTCAACGGAAAAGAATAAAAACCAGAAAAGTGGTCTTTCTTTTTTAAATCCCCGATATACTTTCGATACTTTTGTAGTAGGTGCTAACAATAACCTAGCTCATGCTGCCAGCTTAGCAGTTGCTGAATCTCCTGCAGAAATCTATAATCCTTTATTTATATATGGAGGAGTTGGGCTTGGTAAGACTCACTTAATGCACTCAATCGCTCATTATATTTTAGAACAAAATCCTAATAGTAAGGTTATGTATGTTACTAGCGAAAAGTTTACCAATGAATTAATTGAATCTATTCGTAATGTTAATACGACACCTACTGAATTTAGGGAAAAATATAGGAATATAGATGTATTATTAATTGACGATATTCAATTTATAATAGGAAAGGAAAGTACTCAAGAAGAGTTCTTCCACACCTTTAACACCTTACATGAATCGAAAAAACAAATCATTATCTCCAGTGATAAGCCTCCTAAAGAGATCTTAACACTTGAAGAAAGACTTCGTTCAAGATTTGAATGGGGCTTAACCGTTGATATTCAACAGCCGGATTATGAAACACGTATGGCAATCCTTAAGAAAAAGGAAGAGCTTGATGGTCTTCAAATTGATAATGATGTTATGAAATACATTGCAACAAATGTTAAGTCTAATATTCGTGAATTAGAAGGTGCACTTACAAAGATCGTTGCACTATCTAGATTAAAGAAGCAAGAAGTTAATGTTAGTTTAGCGGAAGAAGCGCTAAAAGATCTCATATCTCCTGATGACAAAAAGGCAATTACCCCAGAGCTAATCGTTGATGTTATAGCTGAGCACTTTAACATTACATCAACTGATATCTATTCTGTAAACAAGAGTAGAAACATAGCACATCCTAGACAGGTAGCAATGTACCTATGCCGTAAATTAACGGACAAGTCTTTATCTGATATCGGTAAGCTAATGGGTAACAGAGATCACACTACTATATTACATGGTATCGATAAAATTGAGAAAAGCATAAAGAAAGATCCTACAATGCAAAATACCATAGAAGTAATTATGAAAAAGATAAATCCTTAATTCCACAATGGCATGTTAGTAACTTGTTATTTCCTTGTTAGTTGGCATGGGATAAACTAAGAATCATTCTGAAGGCAAAAAAAATGTCCTTTGGATATTTTAATTTCTTTCACATGGTTATCCTTTCTCTTAAGACCTTTGTTTAAAGGGGTTGAACCACTTATGCACAAACTAACAGCCCCTATTACTACTGCTAATAAATTATATTATATATATTTACATGAAAATCCGTGAAAGGAGTTATACACAATATGAAGATCATTTGCAAAAAAAGTGACTTACTTGAAAGTGTTAACATTGTTTTAAAAGCAGTTCCTTCTAAGTCAACAATGCCTATATTAGAATGTCTTATTATTGAAGTTAAGAATGATATTATTAAATTGATTGCTAATGATATGGAACTAGGGATCGAAACAATAGTAAAAGGTAACATTATTGAAGAAGGAACCATTGCTATTAACGCTAAACTATTCTCTGAGATCATTCGTAAATTACCTGATAATGATGTTAATATTGATTCTGATAGTAATTATTTAGCTACAATAACATGTGAAAAATCTAAATTTACTCTTTCAGGTAGAAGTGGAGATGAATTCCCTTATTTACCTAAGATCGAAAGACAGGGTGCAGTTGTATTATCTCAATTTTCTTTAAAGGAAGTTATAAGACAAACCGTATTCTCTATTTCTGATAATGAAAGTAATAAAATTATGACAGGTGAACTATTTGAGATCTCTGGTAATGAGATGAAGGTAGTATCCTTAGATGGTCACAGGATCTCCATACGTAAGTTAACCTTACATGATTCCTATAATCATATTAAAGTAATTGTACCTGGTAAGACTCTAAATGAAGTATCTAAGATCTTATCTGGTGAGATCTCTGATGAAGTAAGATTATTCTTTACAGACAAACATATCTTATTTGAATTTAATGATACAATTGTATTATCTAGATTAATTGAAGGTGAATACTATAAGATCAATCAAATGCTTTCTAGTGACTATGAAACAAAAGTTACAGTGAATAAAAAAGAATTATTAAATTCTATTGATCGTGCTACCCTACTCATCAAAGAAACTGAGAAAAAACCAATTATTGTAAAGATCGAAGATAAGAACATGGAGCTTAAGATGAATTCTTCCATTGGTTCTATGGACGAAGAGATCGAGATCTCCAAGGAAGGTAAAGATATTCTAATTGGATTCAATCCAAAGTTCTTAATTGAAGCACTTAGAGTTATTGATGATGAAGAGATCTTTATTTATTTAATTAATCCGAAAGCACCATGCTTTATTCGTGATAAAGATGAAACTTATATATACTTAATATTACCGGTTAATTTTAATGCTGGTATTTAGTTACAATTTTAGGTATAATAATATTAGGTAACTTAAAACTTAAAATGATCTGATTGTTTGCAGATGTTAATATTGTCCCAAAATCAAAAGTAGTTTTTAGCTTATATCAAAAACTTATTCGATTTTGGGACTATGTAGATACTATAATAATTTGGTGAAAATAATTAATGTTCTTTAGAAAGGCAAATATGGAAACAATAAAATTAAGAGATGAATTTATTAAATTAGGTCAAGCTTTAAAAGCTGCTGGATTAGTGGAGTCTGGAGTGGATGCAAAATTTGTTATTCAAGATGGACTAGTAAAAGTAAATGGCAAGGTTGAGATCCAAAGAGGTAAGAAATTAGTAGATGGAGATCTCGTTGAATATAATGGAGAATCCATTAAAATTGAAAAATAATAGAATCGTGGTGCGCTATGTTTATTAAAACTCTTGAATTAAAAGATTATAGAAATTACGATATGCTTTCCATAGATTTTAGTGATGGTATTAATATTTTATACGGAGATAATGCGCAAGGCAAAACCAATATTTTAGAATCTATTTATATTAGCGGTACAACGAAATCTCATCGAAGTAATAAGGAACGAGAAATTATCAAGCTTGGAAAAGATGAGTCCCATATTCGGATGTTTGTTAGTAGGGACAATGTTATCCATAAGATAGATATGCATTTAAAGAAAAATAAGCCAAAGGGTGTAGCAATTAATGGACTAGCAATAAAGAAGTCTAGTGAACTGTTTGGAATTGTAAATATTATATTATTTTCTCCAGAAGATCTCAGCATCATTAAAAATGGTCCTGCGGAGAGAAGACGATTTATTGATCTTGAGCTTTGTCAATTAGATAAGGTTTACTTGTATAATTTATCAAATTATAATAAAATTATTAATCAGCGAAACAATTTATTAAAACAAATAAGTTTTAATCCTAAGTTAATGGATACACTTAGTATATGGGATATGCAATTAGTAGAATATGGATCAAAGATAATTGAAAGAAGAAAATTATTTATCGATCAGCTTAATGAGATTGTGTACGATATACATAATAAATTGTCTGGAAACAAAGAACATTTAATAATTAATTATGAACCAAATGTTTTAGCGAATGAGTTTGAGAGTAAATTAAAAAGCACTCTACAAAAAGATATTACCTTAAAGTTAACGAATACAGGACCTCATAGAGATGATATTAGTTTTTTAAATGATACAATCGATCTGAGAAAATTTGGATCGCAAGGACAACAAAGAACTGCAGCGCTATCTTTAAAGCTTGCAGAAATTGAATTAGTTAAAAAAATCATTAAAGATAAACCTATACTTTTATTAGATGATGTACTGTCTGAGTTAGATAGAAAAAGACAGAACTATTTACTAAACAGTATTAGAGATATACAAACAATTATTACATGTACAGGTTTAGAAGAATTTATTACGAATCGTTTATCCCTCGATAAAATATATCATGTAGTAAATGGAACCGTTACGAATGAAAATAATGTTACATGGGATTTCCAGTAAGAATTAGGAGGCAATAAATGAGCGCAGAATACGGTGCAGATCAAATCCAAATATTAGAAGGCCTTGAAGCGGTAAGAAAAAGACCAGGTATGTACATTGGTAGTACTTCTTCAAAAGGACTCCATCATTTGGTGTATGAAATTGTAGATAATGCAGTAGATGAAGCATTAGCAGGAGTTTGTGATACGATTATTGTCACAATCAATGAAGATAATTCAATTACTGTAGTTGATAATGGACGTGGTATACCTGTTGGAATTAACCATAAAAAGGGAATACCTGCTGTTGAAGTTGTATTTACAATTTTACATGCAGGTGGTAAGTTTGGCGGCGGAGGATATAAAGTATCCGGCGGTCTACATGGAGTTGGTGCATCAGTTGTTAATGCGCTTTCTGAATGGCTTGAGGTACTCATTCATGTAGATGGTAAAGTTCATAAGCAAAGATATGAAAGGGGTAAGGTTGTTGCTCCTTTAGAAGTGATCGGTGAAACTGACCATACAGGTACAACCGTTTCATTTTTACCAGATAAAGAGATCTTTGAAGAGACTATATTTGATTATGAGATCTTAAAACAAAGACTCAGAGAGATGGCCTTCCTAACAAAGGACTTAAAGATCATTCTTATTGACAAAAGAGAAGGTCAAGAGAATGAAAAAGAGTTCCATTATGCAGGTGGTATTAAAGAGTATGTTGAATATTTAAATAAACATAAAGATCCACTATATCAAGACATTATCTATTGTGAAGGGAAAAAAGATGATGTATACGTAGAAGTAGCAATGCAACATAATAGTTCCTACACAGAAGGCTGCTATAGTTTTGTTAATAATATTACAACACCAGAAGGTGGAACTCATCTTTCTGGATTTAAAAATGCTCTTACAAAAACTTTTAATGACTATGCAAGAAGTCAAAAGTATTTAAAAGACAATGAAACTAATTTAAGTGGGGAAGATATTAGAGAAGGATTGACAGCTATCATTAGTGTAAAGATCCCAGAACCTCAATTTGAAGGTCAAACCAAACAAAAGTTAGGTAATAGTGAAGCTAGAGGTGCAGTTGATAGTATTGTTAGTGAACAACTAACTTACTTCTTAGAACAAAATCCTTCTGTTGCTAAAATGATCTGTGAAAAATCAATTTTAGCTCAAAGGGCAAGAGATGCTGCAAGGAAAGCCAGAGATCTCACAAGAAGAAAAACTGCTCTTGAAGGTATGAGTCTTCCAGGAAAATTAGCAGATTGTTCTGATAAAGATCCAAAGAACTGTGAACTTTACATCGTAGAGGGTGATTCTGCGGGTGGATCTGCTAAAACGGCAAGATCTCGTGCAACTCAAGCGATCCTACCACTTAGAGGTAAGATCTTAAACGTTGAGAAATCAAGACTTGATAAGATCTTAGTAAACAATGAGATCAAGGCGATGATTACAGCTTTTGGTTCTGGTATTCATGATGATTTTGATATCTCGAAATTACGTTATCATAAAATTATTATTATGACTGATGCGGATGTTGACGGTGCACATATTAGTACACTACTTTTAACATTCTATAATCGATTTATGCCTGAATTAATAAAACAAGGACATGTTTATTTAGCTCAACCACCACTTTATAAAGTTGAAAAGAATAAGCAAGTTCGTTATGTATATAGTGATGAAGAACTGAATCAAACATTGATTGAGTTTGGTCGCGATGGAAATAACAAGATCCAACGTTACAAAGGTCTTGGTGAGATGGATGCTGAACAATTATGGGATACTACTATGGATCCTGAGAAGAGAGTACTTCTTAAAGTAACCATCGATGAAGAAGAATCTTCTGCAGTTGATATAACATTTACAACTCTTATGGGTGATAAAGTTGAACCAAGAAGAGAATTCATTGAAGCTAATGCAAAATACGTTAAGAATTTAGATATATAATGTATCTACAAAAATGGAGGATTAAAAATGGACGAGAATATCTTTGATAAGGTTCATGAAGTCGACCTTAGAAAGACTATGGAAAAATCCTATATAGATTATGCTATGTCTGTTATTGCTTCCCGTGCACTACCAGATGTAAGGGATGGTCTAAAACCAGTACAAAGAAGAATTCTTTATGCTATGATCGAACTGAATAATGGACCGGACAAGCCACATCGTAAATGTGCACGTATCGTTGGTGATACTATGGGTAAATATCACCCTCATGGTGATAGTTCAATTTATGATGCATTAGTTAAATTAGCGCAAGATTTTTCAACTAGGTATCCCTTAATCGATGGACATGGTAACTTTGGTTCTGTAGATGGTGATGGAGCTGCGGCGATGCGTTATACCGAAGCACGTTTAAGTAAGATCTCTATGGAGATGTTAGCGGATATTAACAAAGATACCGTTAATTTCTCACCTAACTTTGATGAGACAGAAAAGGAACCGGATGTATTACCTTCAAGATATCCAAACTTACTTGTGAATGGTACTTCTGGTATTGCTGTAGGTATGGCTACTAATATACCGCCTCATAACTTAAAAGAAATTATAAATGCAGTTCTTAAAATAATTGAAAATACCATAGAAGAAGATAGAGAAACTGAAATTGATGAGATCTTAAGTATTGTGAAAGGACCGGATTTCCCAACAGGAGCTAATATCTTAGGTACACGTGGTATTGAAGAAGCGTATCGTACTGGTCGTGGAAAAATTAGAGTAAGAGCAGTTACAGATATTGAACCTATGGCAAATGGTAAGAATCGAATTGTTGTTACCGAGTTACCATATATGGTTAATAAAGCTAGATTAATTGAAAAAATTGCTGAACTAGTAAAAGATAAAAAAATAGATGGTATTACAGAACTAAGGGATGAGTCTGATCGTACAGGTATGAGAATCTGTATTGAACTTAGAAGAGATGTGAATGCCAATGTTTTATTAAAACAATTATATAAACATACTCAACTACAAGATACTTTTGGTGTAATCATGCTTGCTCTTGTAAACAATGAACCTAGAGTATTAAGTTTAATTGAAATGTTAACTTATTACTTAAAACATCAAGAAGAAGTAGTAACTAGAAGAACTCAGTATGATTTAAATAAAGCACAAGAACGTGCTCATATTTTAAAAGGATTATTGATTGCCCTTGATAATATTGATGAAGTTATTAGTATTATAAGATCTTCAAGTAATGGTAATGTTGCAAAAACTAGGTTAATTGAAGCATTTAGTTTAACTGACCCTCAAGCGCAAGCGATCATTGACATGAGACTTCGTGCTCTTACTGGATTAGAAAGAGAACGTCTAGAAAATGAGTATGCTGAATTAATGTTAAAAATTGCGGAATATGAAGCGATCCTTGGAGATAGAAAAATATTATTAAATGTTATTAAAGATGAATTAGTTTTGGTTCGAGATAAATTTGGTGATGATAGAAGAACTTCTATCGGTTTTGATGAGGATGATTTATCTACGGAAGATCTCATACCAGTTGAAGATACAGTTCTCGCTATGACTAGATTAGGCTACATAAAGAGAATGACAGTAGACAACTTTAAGAGTCAACATCGTGGTGGTAAAGGGATTAAAGGTATGCATACCATTGACGAAGACTTTATTGAAGATCTTCTTATGACCACAACTCATCACTATATTATGTTCTTTACCAATAAAGGACGTGTATATAGACTAAAGGCATACGAAATACCAGAATCCGGTAGAACTTCTCGTGGTACTGCAATAATAAACCTACTTCAGTTATTGCCAGAAGAGAGAATTACAGCGATCATACCACTTAAGGAATATCATGAAAATAGATATTTATTTATGGCTACAAAACAAGGTATCGTGAAAAAGACTCCGATAAAAGAATATGAAAATATTAGAAAGTCTGGATTACAAGCAATTAATCTTCGTGATGATGATGAATTGATTGAAGTTAAATCTACTAATAACCAAAAAGATATTATTCTTGTAACAAAAAATGGCCAATGTATTCGTTTTAATGAAAGAGATGTTAGAAAAACTGGACGTACCTCTATGGGTGTTATTGGTATGAACTTAGATGAAAATGACGAAATCATAGGTATGCAATTACACACTCAAGGTGATTATCTATTATTTGTATCTGAAAAAGGTATGGGTAAACGTACTGATATGGATGAGTTTAGTGTACAACGTAGAGGTGGTAAAGGTGTAAAATGCTATAAGATCACCGAAAAAACCGGTTATGTTGTAGGTGTAAAAGCAGTAAATGAAGAAAATGAAGTTATGCTTATTACAACAGAAGGTATCATTATTCGCTTAGCAGTAAATGATATATCCAATGTTGGCCGTATTACTTCAGGTGTAAAGTTAATAAATCTAGATCAAGATAAAGAAATTTATGTTGCTAGTATTGCAAAAGTAAGAGAAAGTGAAACCATTGAACAAACGAAAGCTGATAATGGTGATGAAGTTTTAGAAGATGGTGAAAGCTTAGAAGATGAATTATACGAAGACGATGAACTATTAGAAGATGACGAGTTATTAGTAGATAATGAAACATCAGACAATGATGATGATTCGTTAGAAGATAGTGAAGATAGCAAGGAAGAAGAGATCTAATAGATTATGTTTTTAAAGATAAAGGCTAAAGATCTCCAAGGCGTTTTTGCAATCAATATTTAGATATATATTATAAAAGCATAACCTAATAATGATTATTAAAATATAAAACCTTAAATAACAATTTTAAATTTATATTTACATTGAGCTATATTAATTCTAATATAGTAGTTAGTTAGAATTAACAATGTAACTATAAGAGATTGTTATTTAAGGTTTTTAACTTTATGGAAGAAGGGTGAATTATGAGGATTATTCATACAGATACAATTATTAGTAATATTAAAGAGATGTGTATTGAAGCAAATTATTATTTATCTAGTGATATGGAAAAAGTTATTAAAGATTCATATGAGAAAGAGATCTCACCAATCGGAAAACCAATAATAAATCAATTAATAGAGAATATTAAGATTGCCAAAGATGATATGATACCTATATGTCAAGATACAGGAATGGCTATTGTATTTGTAAAGTTAGGACAAAATGTACATGTGGAAGGCCTGAATTTATCAGATGCCATAAATGAAGGTATTCGTCAAGGATACTTAGAGGGATATTTACGTAAATCGGTAGTAGAAGATCCAATTATTAGAGAAAATACGAACGATAATACGCCAGGAGTAATTCATTATGATATTGTTCCAGGAGATGATATTGAAATAACCATATCTCCTAAAGGTTTTGGTAGTGAGAATATGAGTAGGCTATATATGTTAAAACCATCCGATGGTTTAGAAGGAGTAAAAGAAGCTGTTATAGAAACTGTAAAACTAGCTGGTCCCAATGCTTGTCCACCTATCGTAGTAGGCGTTGGTATTGGAGGTAGTTTTGAAAAAGCAGCACTTCTTGCTAAGGAAGCGTTAACAAGAGATATCAGTGATAGTTCCAAGATAGGATATGTAAAAGAGTTAGAAAATGAGTTATTATTAGAGATCAATAAGCTTGGTATAGGACCTGGTGGGCTAGGCGGGAGAGTTACTGCCCTGGGAGTTAAGATTTTAACATATCCAACACATATTGCAGGTTTACCTGTAGCAATTAATATTTGCTGTCATGTAAATAGACATATTACAAGAAAAGTTTAAGGGAGGGCTAGTATGGAAAAGTATATTACGACACCAATAACGAAAGAAAAAGTTAAAGATCTAAAAGTTGGTGATTATGTATATATAACAGGTACCATATATACGGCTAGAGATGCTGCTCATAAAAGAATGTATGATTCTCTTATTAATGGTAATAGGCTACCTATTGATTTAAAAGACACCATAATTTATTATTTAGGTCCAACTCCAGAACGTCCTGGAGAAGTGATTGGCTCCGCAGGACCAACAACAAGTAGTAGAATGGATAAGTATACCCCTTTGTTAATTGAGTATGGTTTAACTGGTATGATTGGAAAGGGTAAACGTAATACGAAAGTAAAAGAAGCGATAGTAAAAAATACTTGTGTTTATTTTGCGGCTGTTGGTGGAGCAGGAGCATTATTATCTAAAAAAATTTTGAAATCTAATGTAATTGCATATGATGATCTAGGTACAGAGGCAATTCGAGAATTATATGTTAAGGATTTCCCAGTTATTGTTGTTGTTGATTCTACCGGCGAGGATTTATATGAAAAGGCACCTTTAGAATTTAATATTATTTAATTACAATTAAATGTATAACAAAAATTGTTATAGGTATACTAATATAAGTGTTATCAAAATATAACTATCCTATAGTAGTAAAGGTTTGATTGATTAGCCTTATAACTAGATAGGTTTTAAGATTCGTTTGTAAGAATTTGAGTTATCATTTATAAATGAATTCTGATTCAAAATAATCATTGGTTTCGAATTGAAATTGATAAATAGTCTAGAAATGGATTAAATCGTTGGTTTCGAATTGAAATTGATAAATAGTCTAGAAATGGAGTAAATCGTTGGTTTCGAATTGAAATTAATAAATAGTCTAGAATCTAGATAAACACTTGGTTTTATATAGCAACTGATAAATGGGTTAAAATCGAAGTATAAAAATAGTTATAAGTCATCTAAGTATATGTTTTATATGTTTAAGGTATCATAAACTATGCTTATTATTGCATAGTTAAATTAAAAGTTAATAAATATAAAAGAATATATTAAAAAAGTGTTGACAAACTAATTTATATTTGTTATACTAACTAAGCATCTGACGAGCAAGTCAGACAAGTTTAAAAATATGGATTTAAAAGTTCAGTTAGGAGAAATACTCAAGTGGCTGAAGAGGCGCCCCTGCTAAGGGTGTAGGTCGTTTACGCGGCGCGAGGGTTCAAATCCCTCTTTCTCCGTCCTTATTTTTTGACAAAATAAAGGTTGATGTTGTAAAATAAAACAATATCAAAAATAAATAAAAAAAGTGTTGACAAGATTTGATGAATATGGTAGAATATTTCTTGCTGATGCGAAAGCACAAGCGAACAAGTTGAGAGACACAAAATGAACCTTGATAATTGAACAGTGAAACAACCCTGAAAATTCTAATAAAATTTTCATTCTATTAATCTCAACATAAAGCTTGCTTTATATGAGACGAATAGTAAATAAACCAAAACAGTAAACGTTGAGAAATCAACGACGGAAATTAATGTTTGTTTTAGCTTTTAGTTAAAATAGCCAATGTTAATTCTGAAAAGATTAAACTT
>JAFAEB010000120.1 GCA_023424235.1 Bacillota bacterium | reverse complement strand
GGTCAAAATTATGGTGCTAGAAAATGGGATCGAGTGTTTAAAGGATATTATATTGGAATGATAATTGTTTCTTTTATCGGAATATTCGCAACTGCATTACTATTCTTTGGGGCGAGACCATTATTTAACATTTTTATCCAAGAGGAAGAGGCAATACGGTACGGTATTCAATATCTAAAAATACTAAGTGTTTCTCAGCTGTTTATGTGTATTGAGATAACAACTGCAGGTGCTTTTAATGGGTTAGGTAAGACGATACCCCCATCCATTGTAGGTATTTTATTTAATGTACTACGTATTCCTGCAGCAATTTTCCTTTCTTCTACCATCCTTGGTTTAGATGGAATTTGGTGGGCGATCAGCATCTCAAGTATCTTTAAAGGAATTGTACTTACATCATGGTATATTGTTTTACTAAGAAAACAAAGACAAGTAAGTTAATTAATTGCATTCAGGGCAAAACCTGGATGCTTTTTTCAGTAGAAGAGAAAGCATATATAATTACTATAAAATATTTATCGATAGGAGATTTACATTATGAAAAAATTAAAGTTAGCATTATTAGGTTGTGGATATTTAAATGAAATAGTTGCATCTGCCATAGAGAATAATTATTTACCAGAGTATGAACTAGTTGCAGCAATGGGAAGGGATCATAAACGAACAGAGGAATTTGCAAGACGTCATAAGTGTATTCCATGCACCAGTATGTCACAGCTGTTAGCGTTAGAGCCAGATTATATAGCAGAAGCGGCTTCTCCAGCAGCAATAAGAGAATATAGTGAAGTGATTCTAAAAGGCGGTTCTAATTTAGTCGTACTTTCTATTGGTGCTTTTGCTGATGAAGCTTTATATGAGAGAGTTAAAAAGGTTGCATCCGAGAATAATAAAAAAGTGTATATAGCAAGTGGAGCTGTTGGTGGATTTGATGTACTTCGTACTGCTGCCCTTATGAGCCCAATAAAGGCGACTATGACATCAAAGAAATGGCCAGCATCACTTTATTATACTCCATTATATCGTGAAGGATTACTAGAAATTAAGGAGCCCGAACAAGTTTTTTCAGGAACAACAAAAGAAGCGATTGATATGTTACCATTTCATTTTAACGTAGCAGTGGCAACGGCTCTTGCTAGTGCAGGCCCTAATAATACAACACTTAATATCGATGCTGTACCAGGTTTTCGAGGTGATGAATATAAAATCGAAATTGTTGGTGACGAAGTAAGAACAGACCTTAATATTTATTCTAGGACATGTAATATTGCTGCTTGGAGCGTTGTAGCAGTACTTCAAAATATTGTTTCACCTATTGTATTTTAAATTACAATAAAATTTTACGAAATAAATAAGCATTTGATTCATGTTTCATTCTTTTCTTCGTTGACAATAGGGTTATAGGTGTATAGACTTATAGTAAATATAATTTAGAAAAACTACAATAACGTTTTAGTTGCTTTCATTACAATAGGAATATACGAATAAACTTAATTACTTGTTTGGAGAAGGGAGACCAACTATGAACCATATAAGATATGTGGAATATGATGCCATGCATAAGGGGAATTTTGTGTTTGATATTCCAGAAGGGCATGATTGTTGGCTATTGATAATAACGCAAACCCCAGCAATATTTTACGTGGATAATGAGTATCGAAAGTATCCACCAAATTGTGCTGTATTGTATAAACCATTCCAAAAGATATATTATAAAGCTTGTGAAAATCATTATGTAAATGATTGGATACGATTTGACACAGATGAGACTTTTGTAACCAATGCGCCATTACCTACCGGTACTCCGTTTCCCGTGCAGGATTATTCATACTGTCATAAAGTATTTCAATTATTAGCTACAGAACATATTTTAAATGGTATGTATAAGGATATATCAATTAATCATTTACTAAGAGTGATGTTTAATAAGCTTATGGAGTCATATGATAATCGTTCATTAAGTTCCCTTGATAAAAAACTTTATAAATTAAAGCAAGAAATCTATCGTAATTCGAATAAGAATTGGACGGTTAAGGATATGGCTGAAATGTTAAATGTCAGCATTGGTTATTTAGAGAATATCTATAAGAAAACATTTGGTGTTACTTGTATAGAAGACGTTATTAATAGTCGTATTAATCTTGCCAAGGAATATCTTTTATACCATCATTATACAATTAATGAGATTGTTAATCTATGTGGCTACAAAAATACGGAACATTTCTACCGACAATTTAAACAGGTAACTGGTTTAACACCAAATAAGTTTCGGACTAATCAATTAAAGGCTGAGCTGGATGGTAAAGTATCTAATTCAAAGGAAGCTAATAAAGCAGATGAGTAGTCTGTTATTATGTGGTGTTTACATAGATGCATAAAATTCATAAAGTATAGCAGATAATAAATGTAATATAAATCAGTTATATATTAAAATAAGTCATAAGAAACATGAAGGTAGTCAAATCTTTATTAACATATAATGAAGTATTTTTTTGGGGTAAAAGAAAAGATACTGTCTATGTATTATATAATACTTCTTAAAAGATTTACATGTAAATCCTATATTGGAAATTTAAATGAATAGAAAGTTATAATGAAAAGATGGCAGTTAATACTAGCCATCTTTTTTGTATATATTGCATGAAAATATGTCAATAACTAAAGTATATATATCATTGATGCTAAATCTGCTAAAACGTATAATGAATATTACAAAGAAATCGATTCAAACATCTTGCATTTGTACAAATATACCAATAAAGCTTCATAGGAGGGAAAATGAATTCGATTAGTAAAAAAAAGAAAACTCAAGGCTACAAGGAATTTTTACTTATAACACCTTTTATAATTTTGGTTGCATTATTCTCATATTATCCACTTTATGGCTGGATTTATTCCTTTTTTGATTATCAACCACCCTTACCGTTTTCATGGGATTCCTTTGTTGGTTTAAAATGGTTTAAGGTGTTGTTTCAAAGTAAATCCTACGTGAAGCAAACATTGGAGGTACTGCGTAATACCTTTGCTATGAGTGGAATTGCTCTTGCCTTTTCGTGGTTACCGATGTTCTTCGCTATCTTTTTAAATGAGATTAAGTACGTACGATTTCGTAAGTTTATCCAAACAGTTACAACCTTACCAAACTTTATAAGTTGGATATTAGTGTATTCAGTTGCATTTCTACTAATGAGCAATACTGGTATGTTTAATACGGTAGCGCTGGACCTTGGCTTAATTGAAAGACCAATCGATTTCTTAAAATCTAACGATCATATATGGCTTAAGATGTGGTTATGGCTTACATGGAAGAATCTTGGGTGGGCAGCTATTATGTATATCGCTGCTATATCAAGTATCGATGAAGAAATGTATGAAGCTGCTAGGGTAGATGGAGCAAATCGTATAAAAGTAATATGGAATATCACGATACCATGTTTATTACCTACTTTTTTTGTACTACTATTACTTAATATATCAAATTTACTTAACAATGGAATGGAGCAATATTTCGTATTCCAAAATTCATGGAACAGAGAAAATATACAAGTATTAGATTTGTATGTATATAACTTATCGAAAAGTAAACCGCCGGTATATTCCGTGTCAACTGCTCTTAGTATGTTAAAGAGTATTGTAAGCTTGGTTCTATTATTTGGCGCAAACACCTTTTCTAAACTAGTAAGAAAACAAAGTATTATATAAAGGAGGCGATAAGAAAATGAAAGAACTTAAAAAGAACACGAAAAAGCGTAATAAAATCAAAAGTAACTCCTTAAGCGATCGTGTGTTGGACATAGTTACCTATGTAATATTTTCTTTATATGCCTTTGCGTGCGTATATCCATTTTACTATATTTTTATTAATACCATAAGTAATAATAAATTAAGCGAAAAAGGGGGAATTATTTGGCTTCCGAAAGAAATGCATTTGCAAAATTATATTGATGCAGTAAAAATTCCTGGACTTGGTCAAGCAGCTATGATATCTCTTTCTAGAACAGTAATAGGAACATTATTAACAGTATTCTTTGCAGCCTTTCTAGGATATATGTTTACGAGAGAAACCATGTGGAAAAGAAAATTTTGGTATCGATTTGTGGTAGTTACCATGTATTTTAATGCAGGTATCATTCCATGGTATCTTACCATGATGAATCTTGGATTAACCAACAATTTTTTAGGATATATATTACCAGCAATCGTGTCTCCTTTTTATATCATACTTACTAAGACCTATATAGAATCCTTACCAAGAGAATTACAAGAAGCTGCAGACTGTGATGGAGCAGGAGTTTTAACCATATTTTTTCGAATTATCCTACCGATATCGAAACCCATCCTTGCTACAATCGCAATTTTTGCTGCAGTAGGTCAGTGGAATGCCTTTCAAGATACATTACTTCTTATGACACAAGAAAAATATTATACACTACAATTTATTTTATATCGATACTTGCAATCATCCCAATCACTATCTGCAATTATTAATGCTACTGCAGGTAGCGCAGAAGCAATGGTCGCAAATACACAGACTCAAACTTCAATAAGAATGACGGTTACAATTATCGTAGCACTTCCTATATTGTTAGTTTATCCATTATTTCAACGATTCTTTGTAAAAGGAATTATGATTGGAGCTGTAAAGGGGTAAGTATAGGCTTTTTATTTAAGGAATGGTATCCCTCATAAGGAATCAGAATATATGAAACATATTAATTTCATTTTAAGAGGAGGAAGATTATGAGATTTAAAAAGCAACTTAGTTTTATCATTGCTATTATTCTTGTATTTGCTTTGGCTGTTAGTGGATGTGGTAAAAAGACAGAAAATAGCAATAACACTAATAGTAATAATAGCAGCAGTAGCAATTCAGGTGGCAAAGATACACCATCTACACAAACTGGCTTAGAACCTATGACGATTGAAGTTTATTCACAACCAGCAAACTTTCAAGGTGAACAACCAGGTTGGACAGCTAAATTGTTAAAAGAGAAGTTTAACGTAACACTTAATATCATTGCTCCACAAGTAGCAGGTGGCGATATCTTTGCAGCTCGTTCTGCAGCAGGATTTTTAGGTGATATTGTTATACTTGATAATGCTGATATTCAAGCTTGTATCAAATCCGGTCTTATTTTTGATATTACAGAAGAAATGAAGAAAATGACATCTTATGAGGACTTTAAGACCCAACTTGACTATTATAACTCTTCTCTAGAAGGTGTAAATGAAGGTTCTTATTACGCATGGCCTACTGAAATGACAAATACTAGTCCTACAACATTTACTCCTACAATTCCTGGAACAGCTCCAACACTTCCTTGGGATTACTATGCTGAAGTTGGTGCACCTGAAATGAAGAACCTTTCTGACTTAGTTAAGACTCTTCGTGCAATGCAAGATAAACATCCTACAAATGCAGCTGGTGATCCAAGTTATGGTATTACTTTATGGCCTGATTGGGATGGTACATCCATTGAAAATGCGAATCAGCTTACTAAATGGTATGGCCAAGAAGTTAATGGTTCTATCCTTTTGGATGCAAAAGGTAATATGATTTCATTAGTAGATGATAATGGTGCATATCGTAAGATATTACAATTCTTCTTTGAAGCAAATCAAGCTGGAGTTGTAGATCCTGACTCAGGAACTCAAAACTGGGATTCCGTAAATTCAAAATTTAACTCAAAACGTGCATTCTTAATTTGGAATGACTGGCAACAAGGTTTCTGGAATACAACAGATCGTGGAAATAATGGCGAAAATTACATTATAGCACCAGTCGCAGATATGTCTATTTACCAACCATCAGATCCTTACTTTGGTAGCGGTAGAGCGTTTGCAATCGGTACAAATGATCCTGCTAAGAAGGAAAGAGCAATGATGATATTAGACTGGATGTCAAGTCCAGATGGTTTAGAAACAATTCATGGTGGTATCTATGGATTTACTTATGAAGATGCAGCAGACGGTAATGGTTATGTTAGAACGAAAGCAGGAGAAACTGCACTTATGGATAACTCACCAGTACCAGAAGAATTTGGTGGTGGTTTATATGCAGATGGTATGCTTCAAATGAATCAATGGATGGTAGCAGGTATCGCTACAAATAAGAAGAACAATACTACATTCTCAGCTACTTATTGGCCAGCTGAAGTTGAGAAAGCTAAGACTACTACAATTAAAGAGTGGAGCAAACGTTTTAATGCTGAAAATCCAGTAGATTATTTAAAGAAGACAAACACAATAAGTGTTGTACCATTTGTTAATGTTAACCTTAAATCTGACCCTACCGATATCGCATTAATAAGAAGTAACTGTGGTACCTTAGTTAAAGACGCTTCTTGGAAGATGATTTTTGCGAAAGATCAAGCAGAGTTTGATTCTATTTGGAATAATCTAAAAGAAGAATTAGACGGCTTTAACTGGTCTGACTTAGTTAAATTCGATATGGAAAAATACCAAGTTCTTGTTGATGAAAGAGCAAATGCTCTAAAATAAACTAACATTGAGTCTTATACATTAGTTAACTTATAAACTAAGGGGGTGCATTCGTATGGCACCCTCTTATCTTAATAAAAAAATAGACATAATAGGAATAATTTGCATAGCAAATTTGTACAGCAAAGGAGAAGAAGAATGAAAAAGCAGGGACTAAATCCATATTTACCATCATGGGAGTATATTCCGGATGGAGAACCCTATGTTTTCGGTGATAGAGTCTATGTGTATGGCTCACATGACCGTTTTAACGGTTATGCGTATTGTTTAAATGATTATGTATGTTGGTCTGCACCAGCAAATGATCTCTCAGATTGGCGTTACGAAGGTGTTATTTTAAAGGCTACGGATGTAGAAAATAACGAAGATCGTGATAGCTGTCTTTATGCGCCAGATGTTACAAAGGGACAGGATGGAAGGTATTATATGTATTATGTAGATAGTAAACGTTCCATCGTATCGGTAGCGGTATCGGATACACCAGCAGGGTATTATAATTTTTATGGTTATGTACATTATTCAGATGGAACAAATCTTGGGGCTAGAGAAGGAGATGAGCCACAGTTTGATCCAGCTGTACT
>JAFAEB010000119.1 GCA_023424235.1 Bacillota bacterium | reverse complement strand
GATTTTATACATCCCGATTTGCTGAAAGCTTTTGATTACCCAGAAGTAAAAGCTATTTTTGTTAATGAGATAGACATAGCCCAAATCACACAGAATTATTTATCAAGAGAAGGTGGAGAAGTACAGCATTACAGAGCCGAAATAAGTATTGCATATGGAAAGTGGATCACAAAAACTTGTAAGGAGAATGGGATTCGTGTAATTGAATCAAGACCTTGGGATACTGTTTTAGAAAGAATTATTGAAAGTTTAAAGTCTTAGCAAATGATAACTTATGGGAAGGTATAAGTAGCTTTCATTTTTAAATGATAGAAAATCTGGATAAGAAGAGAACTGTAGTAGGATAATTGCATTAAAAAAATAGATATGCTATTATATAAGAAACGTTTTTAATAAATAGAAGAGTGGATGGATGTTGAATGGATAAGAATAACAATAGCAATAAGAAAATTACAATAAAAGATGTTGCAAAAGCAGCAGGTGTTTCAATTTCAACTGTTTCCTATGCTTTGAATGGATCGGATCTAGTGAATGAGGATACAAGAAGCAAAATTCTTGCTATTGCAGATAGTTTAAATTATATTCCTAACCTGAATGGACGCTATTTAAAATCAGGAAAAACCAAAACTCTTGCTTTGGTTACATCAAGTTTAAGTGGTCAATATTTCTCGGTGTTAGTAGATGCCATATATCGTGAATGTGATCGACTTGGATATTCATTGCATATATTAATTACACGGGATAAAAATGAAATAATGAGCAATATCCTTGGAGGAGCTTTTGATGGTATATTTATATTTGAAGGTGAACGGATAGGTGATTCGGAAATAAAGATGATGGAGAAGAATAGTAAAAAGGCTATTTTTCTAGATCGTAATTATTCCTCTTTAAATATCGGTAGTGTTGTTTTTGATTCCTATAAAGTGGGATATGAAGCAGCAAGATATTTAATTAACTTAGGTCATAAAAAAATATATTATATTGAGTCTAGTAACGATTTCTACGATAGTATAGAGCGTAAAAGAGGATATATGGATGCAATGAGAGATTATAAGATTGAGTTTAAAGAAGAGTATGTAATTCCTGGGATGTTTGAAGAATTATTTACCTACAATACAATCAATTCATTATTTCGTAGTGGAGAGCGAATCCTCCCTGATGCTTTTATTGGTGGGAATGATCTTAGTGCAATAGGTTGTATAAAAGCCCTACATGATTTAGGGTATCATATACCAAATGATATTAGTGTGTTAGGATTTGATGATATCGAGATTGCAGAATATATAGATCCACCTTTGACCACAGTCAAGAATCCCATCGATACACAAGGAATTCAAGCTGTAAGAATGATGATGAGAATGTTAAATGATAATGATTGTGGTAAAGTTGAGGTTTTGAATGGTAAATTAATAGCTCGTAATTCAACAGGTATAAGTCTTAGATAGATGGATTTAAAAATGAATAGAAGTGTTGTACTTAAAAACATATTTATAGCATTCAATGCTTTAGATATGTTTTTTATTTTATATTGATGATAGCATAATAATATAGTGTGTAATCAGTATCTTAGTAAAAATACGACTATATTTAGAAACGTTTCTATATAAATTTAACAATGTATATAGAAAAAACGACATTTTAGATAAAAAAGATATTGCATAACTATATTTGATATGATATTATGTAGAATATATTAAAGAAACGTTTCGAATAAATGATAGGTGGTGTACAAGGATGAGTATGAAAAAAGAGGTAGTTAATAATCAAAATCATAATGTGATGATGTTACGTTCTGCAAAATGGTTTAAAGTTCTAAAAAGACAAATACCACTACAGCTTATGGTATTACCTGGCATTGTATTTATGATTGTATTTAGTTACATACCAATATATGGTTTAACAATTGCATTTAAAAATTATACAGTTGTATCTAAATTAAGTACAGCAGAATGGGTAGGTCTTTACCATTTTAAAATTATATTAGGGGATAAATATTTTTGGGACTCAGTATTTAATACCTTAGGTATAAGTTTTATGAAATTATTGACTGGTTTTCCTATGTGCATATTATTAGCGGTTATGATTTATGAAGTTAAAGAAGGGCCATTTAAAAAAATCACACAAACGATATCTTATTTACCACATTTTCTTTCCTGGATTGTGTTAGGAGGAATGATAATATCTTGGCTATCTACAACTGGTCTTTTTAATCAAGTATTGATGTTCTTTGGTTTTATAGAAGAAGGAAGAAATATATTACTTGATGCCGACAAGTACTGGTTTATTGCTTCATTGTCAGATATTTGGAAAGAAACAGGATGGGGTACTATTCTTTATTTAGCGTCTATGGCAGGGATTGATCCTACCTATTATGAAGCTGCACGTATTGACGGTGCAAGTCGTGCTAAGCAAATAAGGTATATTACATTACCTCTAATTACACCTACAATTAGTCTCACTTTAATATTATCTATCAGTGGGTTATTAGGATCTAATTTGGATCAGACATTGGTATTAATGAATAGTCAGAATCAACCAAGGGCAGAGGTTATTAGTTCATATGTATACCGTATGGGACTTGCACAGGGGGACTTTTCCTATGCTACAGCAGCAGGACTTGGACTTTCTATCGTATCGGTTATATTACTTGTAACAGCTAATTTATTTATTAAAAAGCTGAACAAACAGTCCATTCTTTAGAAAAGAAAGTGATAAGGATTCACTTTCCATAAATAATAAGCGTTTATAGCTAAGCAGATAGGAGTCAGGAATGAATATTAATAAAAGTCTACGAGTTATAAGTGGAGATCGAATTTTTAATTTAATTAATGTAACAGTGTTGAGTATCTTAACAATTTTAATTATATTTCCTGTTTGGAATGTAGTTGTAAATTCCTTTAGTAGTGGAAAAGCAATTGCAGAAGGTAAAGGAGTTTTCTGGCCAAGTGAGTTTTCAATTGAGAATTACAGGGCAGTACTTAAAGATGCTTCTATATGGAGTGCTTTTCTTATTTCTGTATTAAAAACAGTTATTGGTGTTATATGTCATGTGCTTTTCACAGCTATGGTAGCCTATGGTATGAGTAAGAATGACTTAGTAGGTAGAAAATTATATACAGTTATGGGTATTATAACCATGTTTTTTGGTGGTGGACTTATACCAACTTATTTATTGATTAAATCTTTAGGAATGCTGAATTCATTTTCAGTATATATTATTCCTGCTTTATTTAGCTATTACGATATGATTATATTGATGATGTTTTTTAGACAACTGCCAGATTCTATGGAGGAGTCAGCTAGAATAGATGGTGCAGGTGTTTGGAGAGTATTTGGGTCTATTATATTACCTTTATCAAAACCAGCTTTAGCTACAATTGCCTTATGGCATGGAGTTTCTCAGTGGAATGATTTTATGACAGCTAAGTTGTACATAACAAAAAAGAGCTTATATCCGCTTATGATGAAATTATATGAAATTATAGTCCAACAACAGTTGGCAAGTATGAAAAATAATACAAGTTATGTTGTCACCACATCGGGGAAAGGTATACAGTTGGCGACAATCGTTGTCACCACATTGCCGATTTTAATCATATACCCAATGCTTCAAAAGCACTTTGTTACAGGCATGATGCTAGGAGCGGTGAAAGAATAAAAGGAGGATAAAATTTATGAGAAGAAGTTTCAAAAAAGTAACTGCATCGATATTAATTTTAAGTCTTGTATTTTCTATGGCAACTGGGTGCAGCAAAAAAACAAAAGAAGGTGGTAACGATCTACCTGCAACAACAAACAGCAACACTAATGAAAATAATAATGAGAAGTCAAGTAAAGAGGATGTTACGGGAGGAAGATATGAGGTTGACCCAAATACTCCTGCATGGAAACTTGATACGAAAGAAGAGAATAAGTTAACTTGGTATGTAAACGCGGACTGGTGGTACACAGGATGGGGTGAGGATCCAGTTACTAGAACAATCAAAGAAGATTTAAAACTTGATGTTGAATTTATAACAGGTGATGATACGAAATTAAATGTTTTATTTGCTAGTGATGAACTACCTGATATTATATCAATTTTTGGTGGTAACTCGACAACAGCTCTTTCTGCTGCACAATGGGCTATACCATTAAATGAGCTAGCAGATAAGTACGATCCATATTTTTATAAGGTTGCAAAAGATGATACTTTAAATTGGTATAAGTTAGAAGATGGTAATACCTATGGTTACCCTAACTATTCCAATAGTCAAGACGATTACGAGGCAGACAATCTTAAAGCAACCACCGCATTTGTAATACGTAAGGATGTATATGAAGCACTCGGTCAGCCTAAGATGGGTACTCCTGAAGAATTTATTGAAACCTTAGCCCAAATTAAGGATAAGTTTCCTGACTTAATTCCATTTGGATTTAACTCTATGACAAATGGTGCAGGTTCTCTTGGATGGGATTTTCAAAACTTTATCGGTGTACCTATTGAGAATGAAGACGGTAGTTGGTATGATAGAGATATGGATAATGATTATCTTACATGGCTTAAAACATTTAATTATGCTTATCAAATGGGACTAATTAGTGATGATAGATTTGCAGCTGATTATATGACTCATGAAGAAACCGTTAAGATTGGTAAATATGCAACTATTATGGTTGGTGGAACACCTCAACTCTCTGGGCCACTACAAATTTGGATGGATTCAAATCCGGAAGCTTCTTATATTGCAATTGACGGTCCACAAAGTACAGTAGGAAATACTCCAACATTGTCACAGTCAGGTCTTTCAGGATGGACAGTTACCTATATTACTAAGACATGTAAAGATCCAATTAAAGCGATCCAATTATATACGTATCTATTAGCGGATGAAGGAGGAATTTTAGCAACCTATGGTGTTGAAGGTGAAACTTATGAAATAAATGCAGATGGAAAATATGAGTTTCTACCTCATGTAAAAGAAATGCAGCAAAAGGAAAATGATAAATTTAAGCAAGTATACCGTTTAGGCGAATTTCTTATTTTTAATCACGATCGTTATTTGTCATTAGGTACAGGCTTTATAGAATCAATAAAGCAAATGCAGGATTGGGGTAAAGGCAAACTTAAACCATTTTTTATCATTGATAATATTGATCCAGAAGCAGGTTCAGTTGAGTCTAGAAATCTAAGTACAATCAATACAAATTGGGCTACCACTATAGTGAGTATGCTTCGTGCAAAAGATGAAGCTAGTTTCGAACAGATTCTAAATGACTATAAAGAATTTAGAGAAGAAAATGGTTGGGAAGCTATTGTAACAATTAGAAATGAGAAAATGAATCTAAATAAAGAAAAGCTTGGCTTAAAGTAAGAAAAGGGTGTTTATGCAAAATAAAATTATAAAAGAAATCGAATCAAATGATTTTCTAAAAGCCTGTGGTAATAAATTAGTTACTAGATTAGGTAAGGAAGTACTCCTTAATGGCACAAATCTTGGAGGTTGGCTACTTCAGGAATCATGGATGTGCCCAATCGATAAAGAAGATCGCGGTTGGGGGAATTGGGATACCTTATACGCATTTCAAAAAAGGGGATTTACTAAGGATCAAATACAGAACTTAGTGAAAACCTATGAGGATAACTGGATTACTGAGAAAGATTTGGATAAGATAGCAGCTATAGGTCTAAATTGTGTTCGAGTTCCTTTCTGGTATCGCAACTTTCAAGAGGATGACAAAGGTAATTATTATTCAGAAGGTGACATGGATAATAATCCAGGTTTTCAAAGACTTGACTGGGTAATAGAAGAATGTAGAAAAAGAGGACTATATGTAATACTAGATCTCCATGGTGCTCCTGGATTCCAAAGTAAGGATCATTGTTGTGGTAAGTCCCATGATAGTCGCTTATTTTTGGATACGGAGGAAGGAAAGTATTATCGTGAGCTAACAGTAGAACTTTGGCTTAGAATAGCCAAACGTTATAAAGATAACCCAGTTGTTGCAGCATATGATCTACTCAATGAACCCATGAATGGTTATGATGAAATTGAGAAAAAAGATCCAGTTTTATGGGATTTCTATGATGTCCTTTATAAAGCTATCAGAGATATTGACCCTGAACATATTATATCTATGGAAGGTATCTGGGAAATTAGTAACCTTCCAGATCCTCGTACTTATGGATGGGATAATGT